>JAYTIA010000391.1:0-1618 GCA_043732145.1 Saprospiraceae bacterium | reverse complement strand
TACCGTTGCCCAGCGCGTGTGCCGAAATTTCTTGTTCCATGGTTAATAAACCGCCGACACCCGAACCGAAGATAACACCGCATCTGTCCGGTTTGATTTTCGATAAATCTAACCCGGTCATTTGCAGTGCTTCCTGCGCAACGACCAAGGCGAATTGCGTGTATAAATCAAGACGGCGTACTTCTTTCTTATCTATAGCAATTTCAGGTGCGAAGTTTTTTACTTCACAAGCAAATCTCGTTTTAAAGAGCGTTGCATCGAACTGACGTATCAGTGCAGCACCGCTTAAACCTTTTTGTAAATTGACTAAATACTCTTGCACATTATTACCGATAGCCGTGACAGCTCCAATTCCTGTGACAACAACTCTTTTCATAGATAGATGCCTTTATTAAGTCGCAAAATTAGATATTTTTTGTGATTGTGTGTATCTTAATGAAAGAAACTTTTGTGTTTGTGTGTTTTATGGTTTCGAACACTGATTTCGCAAAAAATCATTCGGAAGAATTTTTCAAAAGTTTCGAAAACTCTCTGCTCAAAATTGAATTACTCTGTCATTTGTAATATAAGTGCTTATTAAAAATAACTAGATAATAAATCTTGCCGACTTTGGCGCGTAATTTCAACATCTAAAGGAGAGCTTTTTGCAACAATAAAAAAAATCGCACAAGAAAATTATTCTTGTGCGATTTTTTTTATTGTTGTTACCTAAAACCCGTTTATTCTTATCCAATTCATTAATTTTGTCCCGAAAAAAATATTGAATAATATTTACAATGAAAAAACTTTTTTTACTCGACGGTCACGCATTGGTGTACCGCGCACATTATGCTTTTATGACACGCCCTTTGTTGAACTCAAAAGGTTGGAACGTATCTTGTGTTTCCGGTTTTACACGCGTTTTACTCGACGTGATTAAAAATCAAAAACCGACGCATATTGCGGTGTCATTTGATTTGCCGGGTCCAACGTTTCGGCACGTAAAATTTGAGCAGTACAAAGCGCAGCGCGAAAAACAACCCGAAGATATTTCATTTGGTTTGCCATACATTGTGCAAATACTTGAAGGCATGAACATTCCTGTGTTGACCAAAGAAGGTTTTGAAGCGGATGATGTCATCGGAACGATTGCAAAAAAAGCGGAAGCACAAGGGTTTGAAGTGTATATGATGACACCGGACAAAGATTACGCGCAATTGGTGTCGGAAAATATATTCATGTACAAACCCGCTCGCGGTGGCGATGAAGCAGAAATTTGGGGTGTGAAAGAAGTTTGCGAAAATTGGGGTATAAAGCGCGTAGATCAAGTGATTGATATGCTCGGTATGCAGGGCGATGCTGTTGATAATATCCCCGGATTTCCGGGAATAGGTCCCAAAACGGCGGCGACTTTGATCGCAAAATATGATACTCTCGAAAATGTTATCGCTCATGTACACGAATTAACAGGCAAACAGCAAGACATCATAAAAAATTACGCCGAACAAGGTTTAATGTCAAAAGATTTGGCGCGTATTGATATTGACGTTCCCGTTGATTTCGATGAAGAACATTGTCGTATTACACCTGTTAACAAAAAAGTTTTAGCAGAAATTTTCAAAGATTTAGAATTTCGCAG
>JAYTIA010000390.1:0-4481 GCA_043732145.1 Saprospiraceae bacterium | reverse complement strand
ATGTGGATGCGTACTTTAATAATTACGCCAATTTTATTGCGCAAGTAGAAACAAGTGTGCCGAATACGACGGATGAAAAGCAAATACCGGTATCTCTTTTCGATAAAAATAAACAATTTCGCTATCGCCTTTGGACAAATTCTAAAACGACGGTCTATAATTATGGCGCAGGAATTGATTTGCGTTATACGATTTCAGAAAAATACATCTTATCAGGCAATGTGAGTTATGCGGCTCTCAAAAAAACAGATCAAAACGATGGTTTGGAAGATGGTTTCAATACTCCTACTTGGATGACAAATGTGACGTTCAATGCCGATAAAGTTTTTAAAAACGTTGGTTTTAATGTCACCATGAAATATCAAAGCGGTTATTATTGGCAATCATTTTTGGTGAACGGCGACGTACCTTGTGTTTTTAATATAGATGCTTTTGTCGGTTATACTTTTAAAAATACTTTATTGAATATCAAATTAGGAGGCACAAATGTTTTGAATAAATATTATTATTCTTATCTCGGCGGACCGCAAATCGGCGCGTACTATTATTCGACAGTTACTTATCATTGGAAATGACACTACAAACTATTAGACTTTTCAACATATTTCTTGTTCGAGATATAAAACAAACTGTAACTTTGCGCTGTTTTATAAAAAAATAGTGAAATGAGTAAACACGGGCGGATATTAGTTGCCATGAGTGGCGGCATAGACAGTACGGCAACAGCGATGATGTTGCACGACGAAGGTTATGAAGTAGTCGGTATCACGATGAAAACTTGGGATTATGCCGGTTCAGGTAGTTCTAAAAAAGAAACAGGTTGTTGCAGTCTCGACAGTATCAACGATGCGCGAAGTGTTGCCGTTAAAATGGGTTTTCATCATTTTATTATTGACATCAGAGAAGAGTTTGGCGATTTTGTGATTGATAATTTCGTAGATGAATATCTCGCCGGACGCACACCGAATCCGTGCGTTTTGTGCAACACACATATAAAGTGGTCGGCTTTGATGAAACGCGCCAATGCTTTGGATTGTACATTCATCGCTACCGGACATTACGCCAAAATAAACCGGCGCGAAGACAGGCATTTTATATCGAAAGCTACTGACCGACTTAAAGATCAAAGTTATGTACTTTGGGGTTTAACGCAAGAATGTTTGAGCCGAACAAAGTTTCCGTTGGGCAATATGTTGAAACCGGATGTCAGAAAATATATTGCCAGTGCAGGTTTTGAAGAATTTTCTAAAAAAGGAGAAAGCTATGAAATTTGTTTTGTGCCGGATAACGATTATCGCAGCTTTCTGAAACACCGAATTCCGGATTTATCCGAAACAGTAAAAGGGGGAAAATTTGTAAATGAACGCGGAGAATTTCTTGGCACACACGAAGGCTATCCATTTTTTACTATTGGACAACGCAAAGGTCTCGGAAAAGCATTTGGCAAACCGATGTTCGTCACGAAAATAATACCTGAAACAAACACAGTCGTTTTGGGTGAATTAGATGATTTAAAACGCAATGGTGTTCTCGTCGGCAATGTCAATTTACAAAAATATACACGTCTACCACTCGAAGGTATCGAAGCAATTTCTCAAATCAGATACAATGATGCCGGCGGCACACTTTCTGAATTACATCAACGCGACAACGGCGATATTGACATTACCTTTTATACCAACGTTAAAGGTGTCGCACCGGGACAATCCGCCGTTTTTTATGAAGGCGAAGACATCATTGGTGGCGGAAATATAATGACGAGTATTTTATTGCCGAAAATCAACGATACCGCCGGGGCAACTCTCGCGGTTGCCAGATAAGAAATTCAATTTCCACCTACTTTTAATTTACTCGGCACAGTTACCGGCGCATTTTTATTGAAAGAACTATCATCCAACGTTCTTAAAAAAGCAATAATCAAGTCGCGCTGATCGTCTTTCAAACCCTGTAATTTTGAATCGAGTTGACTTCTTGCTACGTGTGCATTTTGAGAACGTCCTTGTCCGACATCATCATAAAATTTCATAACTTGCTCTAAAGTATTGAAAGCACCGCTGTGCATATAAGGAGCCGTCAAACTTAAATTTCTTAAACTTGGTGTGCGGAAAGCATAATTATTATTTCCGCCAAAATCTGTTGAAATTTTAGGATTATCCGGTACGGATAATACGTGCAATTCATAATCGGAAAACATCGGACCCGTGTGGCATTTAATACAACCAGTGTTAATAAAAGCAGCTAGTCCTGCTTTTTGTGTTGAAGACAAAGCGTTGGCATCTCCGTTAACGTATTTATCATAAAGCGAATTGCCGGCAACAATTGTGCGTTCGAATGCGGCAATAGCTTTTCCGATGTTAACGGCATTTACGGGATCTGAATCTGTAGGATTGGTAAATACACTTTGAAATAAAGTTTTGTATTCCGGTATATTTTTTAATCGCGACACAACAGAATCTAAAGCATTATCGGCAGTAAAAACGGAGCCGCGCATTTCTTCCAATGCTTTTATAGGCTCTAATGATTGTGTTTCTAAACTTTGTTTTCTATTATCAAAAAACATGGGAGCCGTCAACGGATCGTAAATGGTGTTTACATTCACTAAACCATTAAAAGCGGTATTGACAATAGTTGGTGTATTGCGTTTTGTAAATAACCGAACACCCGAAGCTGCAAAATTTCTTGCCGCACCTAAGCCGATACCGTTCACGCCAATCGCAATATCTAAATTATCGGTATAAGCCAAATTTGGTTGATGACAACTTGCACACGCCACATCTTTATTGCCGGACAAAATTGGGTCGAAAAATAAAAGTTTGCCCAAATTTATTTTCTGTAAACTTTGCGGGTTGTTGTCGGGACATGTAACCACAGTTGGAAGCATGGTGCCTTCTGATGTCGGCGTTACATTGGAGTTAGAATTATTTTTGCTGCAACTTAAATAAAGTAATATAGATAGAAAAGATAAAAACTTTATTGTTTTGTAAGTAAATTTCATTTTTAATTTATTTAAAGTTTGATTTTTTTTAATAAAACCATTTTAATAATCTACACGCAAAAAAAGTATTGACGTTACACAGTTTGCAAAATAGTTTTTGACATAAATATAAAAATGATTTTATAAAACTAACTTTGTGGTTAGTTAATACAGTTAGCGGTATTATGATTTCAAAAAAATACCACGCGATATAATCCGATTATAAAAGATGGATATTTTAATTAAGGCTGAGTATTTTAAAATGTGGCAATCTATGTTAGACATAGATATTCAAAAAGAGTTTTATGCTATACTACAGACCGCATTAGAGCCGCACAGTTTTACATTTTATACTTCCGTTTCCGTTATGTCATCATCTAAAATAGAAGGTGAACAAATGGAAGTGGACAGTTATGTAAAACACAAAATTTTAAATATAGAATACTTGCCGGAACTCACAGAAAAACCCAACGATTTGTATAAGGCTTATCTTTTCGCAAAAGACAACAGACTGAATAAAAAAAATTTTTTAGAAGCACACCGGTTTATTGCCGCTCATCTATTACCCGAAACTCAACGCGGTGTTTTACGTAAAACAGAAATGTTAGTCATGGAACATAAAACGGGCAGAGTGCAATATGAAGCAGCACCTTTAACCATTTTAAAAGATAGGTACGACCGCCTTTGGAAAGAGATTGCCGTTTTATTAAAACAAAAATTGACACCCGAACAAACGTTTTATTGTGCGGCTTTCATTCATTTAGCCCTCGTAAACATTCATCCGTTTGGTGACGGCAACGGCAGAATTTCCCGGTTGTTAGAAAAATGGTTTTTGGCAGAAAAATTAGGTGAAAGCGCGTGGTATATAAAATCGGAAAAATATTATTATAAAAACGTGGACAATTACTACAAAAATTTGTCGCGCTTGGGTTTATTTTACGAGCAATTGGATTATTCAAAAGCGTTACCGTTTTTATTGATGTTGCCGCAATCATTGGTTTTTGAAAAATAACTATAGAACTAAAACCCTATCAGCAGCAAGTCATCAACGATTTAACTTTATTTTTGGAACAATTGCAAGCGACCAAAGATATTGAAGCCTTATTTGTAAATTTTTGGTGGCAACATCCGAATACCTTTTTAAAAAATCGTGTAGGAGATTTGAATTTTTTCCACAAACGATTTAACCCAAATCAATGTATCTTTGCGCCGCAAAATCAATTAAGATTGAACAATTGTAAAATCAATTCGTTATTCTTAGTTGGTAATTCAAGTTTAATTTCAATGACACAACAAAAAAATATACGCAATTTCTGTATCATCGCTCATATTGATCACGGAAAAAGTACACTTGCAGACCGATTGCTCGAATTTACGAAAACTATTTCTGTGCGCGATATGCAAGCTCAAGCACTTGACGATATGGATTTGGAACGCGAACGCGGTATCACTATAAAAAGCCACGCAATTCAGATGGCTTATACACACACGAACGGCGAAGAATTTA
>JAYTIA010000389.1:0-4482 GCA_043732145.1 Saprospiraceae bacterium | reverse complement strand
TATGTTTTTCTTCGTTGCTGACAATGGTATCTTCGTGCTTTTTTATATTCCCTTTCAAATAATCTTCCACATCGGCACAAGCAATTAAACCCGTAGAAAATTTTTTACCTGTAGTGATGCGGTAGACATAAAAATTTTCGGCAGAAGTAGATGTCAATTGCGCTTGCTTACGAAAATCGGCGAAAGTAAACTTCGCATTGCTGAAAAAATCTTCCGCGTCGGAAATTTTTTCAAGTTCAGGTAAACAGGCTTTAAATGGTTTAATGTGCATGAATGGTTGTTTTGTTATTCATTTTTAAAAAAACTAAAAATAGTTTTTCCGTAATTACGTGCTTGTTGAAAATGCGGATGATTTTCAAATCGGTGGTGCGAATTGTGTTCCATCACAAATAATCCTTCGGGATTGAGAAGCTGATACTCGAAAATTTTATCCGGAATTTTATCTATTATCGGTAAAGCGTAAGGCGGTCCTGCAAAAATATAATCAAATTTTTTCGACGTGCGCTCAATAAAAGCAAATACGTCGCCTTGAAAAATGGTGAGACACGATTCAATATCCAAAAGTTTTGCGGTATCGCGCACAAATTGTACTGCCGGCGGATGTTTATCAACATAAGTCACGTTGAGACAACCGCGCGAAATAAATTCGTAAGTATGATTGCCCGTGCCGCCGAATAAATCCAATACGCTTATTTCTTCGAAATCTATATGATTCGTGAGGATATTAAAAAGCCCTTCTTTCGCGAAATCCGTTGTCGGTCGCGTAGGCCAATTATCTGCAGGCGGATGAAATTTACGCCCTTTGAATTTTCCTGAAATAATTCTCATAATTGGTTTATTGGTGATTGGTTTATTGGTTTATTGATGATTAGGATTCCAATTAATCAATCACCAATTAACCGATCAACTTAACCTTCACATTCCTTTAACGAAAACAAATCGAAATAAAAATGATGCGGAATACCCGTAAATTGTTGTCCGAGATGCAGCAGTATAGGCATCGAAACAAAATTGACGTGGCGAATATACCGGTAAATGTACCGATAAATATCGGAATCTTGTGTAACGCTACCGCTCAAAACGAGTGGTGTTTCGTCGGGATTTAATTTGAATTGTTCGTAAACCAAAAGTATATAGTAAATAATATCTTGAGAAGTTTTAAACGGAAAAACATTAACGAACACCGGTTTTTGTTGGGTAAAGAAAAAAAGTTGCACGCAATTGTCTCTGATATTCGCAAAAACTTGGGGTGTTTGACTGAGTTTCGCCGTTCTTTCATAACCCAATATCAATGAAGTCGTGTTGTGATAGTATTTAGCTTTCGGAAAAATAGCTTGGATAAGACTGATTAAATTTTTTTCAGCGGCATACACATTCACCAAATCTAATCCGGTTATACTATCTGAATCTATAAAATTTCTACTGTCTTCTTCCGTCAAATTTTTTAGATAGAGCGGTTTTTCTGCTTCGAGAAAAAATTTACGAGGCACTAAAGTTTGATGTGGCGTCGAAAAACCCACTTTCACTGATTTATATACCGAGTTAAGTATCGGATCTTCAAAAAAAACATCTTTCAGTAGTGCGCCAATTGTAGATGTGTTTTTACCGTCATTGTGATAACTTTTCAGCACCAATATCCTATCTTCGGTATCGCTGACTGTATAATAAACACTGTTTGCGCCTAACAGTACGTTTAAATTATAAAGCGTACTTAATTTCGGCGAAAAACTATACTCGACTATTTCTTGATTGATACGTCCCATTTTTCGATTTTCGATTTTCGATTTTTTTGCATGACTCATGCTCACATCAAAATTTTATAGACGCAAATATAATAAAAATTATGAATTGATGTATAAAACCAAAATTTTTAACCTATAAACTAATTCGTTATTCATCATTGAAAAAATTTTTTTATAAAATTTTAATAGACTAATACACGCTCGCAAGTCTCATAAGTATCGAAATTGACGCATTTTATAACTTTACCGGCATCATCAAGTACAACAAAATTTATTCCTCTGTGCATTTCGCCGACACTTTTGCCGTCAATTTTTAATGCTGCTTTTTCTTTTTGAATATTTCCGGTTGCTTGCAATTGTACCGAAGTTTTAAAAAAATGTCCGTTGAGAATTTGTTCTTTCGAAAAAGAAATATCATGCACGCCTTCGGATTGAATGTCGCCGAAAATGGCGTGTCCGTGATGAATCACTGCCGTTAAAGTTTGACACCAGCCGAAATTTCTCATTTTATCTATACCGACATCTGTAAATGCTTTTCGCGTCGCTTCATTGAGTTTGTACGACGCTTCTTCTTCCGTTACGCAAAAAATTGTTTCGGTTTTGTATTTATTCAAAAAATCGGCGATGGTTTCTTTTTCTATTTTTACCGATTTACAATCCGGCAATTGCGATAATAATTGTTGTGTTTTATTTAGTCCGTTTGGTACTGTGAGTAAATAACCGTCGTAAAGAAAAGTCTTACATGAATTATTTTGTGCTAAAGGCACCAATTCCGCATTACGTTCAGGATTGCTGATAATGATGGATTTATCGTTATCACCCAAATTTCCGGCACTAAATAACGCATACAATTTTTCTTTGTATTTACTTTGAGTCGCTTCATCGGGTCGCGCGCAGTAACCGTTTGTAATCGGTTTGTTCAAGATTTGTGCGGCGTGCAAAAAAGTATAAAAATCATTGGTGCGCAGATAATCCCAACCATAAGGTTTATATAAAATCACGCGGTCGGATTCGGCAATTATCGGCAACCATTTTTCATGCGGACAATCACCAATACATGTATATATTTTTTGTTCGTTAAGGTGATACAGGTTTTGCGTATCGTAAGTTTGTAAAATAAAAGCAGCAATAAGAATTAAAGGGCGAAGCAGTTGAGATTTTTTTTTAAAATCGAAATCAGACGTAAAAATAAAACCGAGCAACAGATAAAACACGGGCCAAATAAATCTGCCGGAACCGCGCAAGCCGTTAAATATTTTTTGTGTGAATCCGCCCAACCGATACTCGTAAATCAATTTGTCACTCCAACCGATTTTTGAACTTAAAGCATAAATAAAAAATAAACCTGTGACAAATAAAATAGGATATAATTCCGGGCGATCTATTTTGAATTTTTTTTCCGAAAAATTTTCAGAATTATTTTTTTCGGAATTATTTTTTTCGGAATTCTTTTTTTGAAATTCTTTTTCAGAATTCTTTTTCAAAAAAATAAAAATGTAATTTAAAAAAATAAAATATAAAATAAAAAAAACACCGGCACCGAGATAAGCAAAACCCTCGTACTGTCCGAACGAAGAACTTTTTAATGCCGAAAAAATTTGAGAGTAACCGCGTGAATTAAAAAAAGTATTCAAATTTGCCGAAAAATTTCCGAAACCTTCCGCTTGAACGGTATCAAAGGATAAATAAAAAAAACCTAACAAATACAACAGCATACCGACGATTCCCGCGCTTATCAAATTCGCGCAGGTCAATTGCAGAAACGTAATTTTTTTTCGATTAAATAAATCCACCGTTGTCGCCAAACCGATGAGTAACAACATGGCGGTCGTGTAAAGATGAATCGTTGTTGCCACTCCGATAATTATCCAAAGTGCGTAAATTTTTTTTTGCGGCGTAGAAAAGCTGAAATAATTTGTAAATGCCGCCAAAAAAAAAGCATGCATACACATATTCGGATGTCCGGCGCGAAAAAGCAATGGCGTAGCGGTAATAAAAAACAAACACGCGAAGAAAAATTCCAATTCGGAAAAATTTTTGCAGCGATACACTGATAGTGTTTTCAAAAAATGATACGACCAAAAGGCTTGCATAAAATAGCACAACAACAGCCAAATACCGAAATATTGAAACGATTGAGGTAAGATTGAAGAAAAGATTTTTGTAACCACCGCAAACAACGATACTATATCATTTGTCCCTATTGCAGTTACTGTCGGATAAGCATAACCTGTAAATAAACCAATCTCCGGAAAGTGCCAAGTCGATTGCCTATAATAATTTTCCATGAGATAATACGAACCGGTATCCAGACTCCAGTGCATTAACCACTCGGTATTTGTAACGTCGAGCATACGAATATCAAAGCGCGCACAAAAAACTAAAAAAGCAAAAGCAAATAATGCTATAAGTATGCCGTTTTTCCTAAAAAATGATATCAAAATATTTTTTTTAATTTATTTTTAAAGTTTTTTTATTTTTTGGCACGGTATTGGGTGTATAAAATCTGTTTTGGTTAAAGAATTGTAAAATTCGTTTTGTAAATGCCCGAGGACCTCCTCTCGGGCATTTTTTTTTGACATTGTTTATTGTCATTTGTCAATTATTTCATAAACCCTTCCGCGAGCCAACTCGCAATCGCTTGCCGGTTATTGACTTCCATAATACGTTTTCTATCAAAAGCATTTCTGATATTACCGAGTTCTACGTAAACTGTTGCGGGTTTACACTCGCGGAGCAT
>JAYTIA010000388.1:0-4491 GCA_043732145.1 Saprospiraceae bacterium | reverse complement strand
TAGAACCACCACATTTTTTTTATGCGTATTTTTATTATGCACACTTCACGTATCGGCACAAATAAATACTTCGTTGCCGCGCAGTACGCCTGAAGCTGAAGGCGTTGCTTCCGAAAATATTATCAATTTTTTAAACGCTGTCAGGAATAGTAAACATGAATTACACAGCGTCATGTTTTTGCGTCATGGAAAAGTAATTGCCGAAGCCTGGAACAATCCGTATCGCGCCGATTTAAAACATTCGATGTATTCGTGCAGTAAAAGTTTCGTCTCTACCGCCATTGGTTTTGCGGTCAGCGAAAATAAATTGACTGTGAACGATAAAGTAATTTCATTTTTTCCGGACGATTTACCCGAAAAAATTGCAGCCAACTTAGCAGAAATGAAAGTAAAAGATTTATTGTCTATGTCTGCCGGTCAATTTCCGGAACATACTTGGACAGCCGTTTCAACCGAGACGGATTGGGTAAAATCTTTTTTGTCGGAAAAGGTGCCGAATAAACCCGGAACAAAATTTTTGTACAATTCTTTGGCAACTTATATGCTCTCGGCTATTGTACAAAAAGTTTCCGGGCAAAAAGTAATTGATTATTTGCAACCGCGTTTATTTGAACCGTTGGGCATCAACGGTATTGATTGGGAAGTTGATCCGAAAGGCATCAACGTTGGCGGTTGGGGTTTGCGCGTGAAAACGGAAGATATGGCGAAGTTCGCGCAATTTTATTTACAAAAAGGAAAATGGAACGGCAAACAAATTTTACCGGCGGCATGGATTGAAGAAGCCACTACAAAAAAAATTGATAACGCCGCACCGAATTTATCGCAAGCACAACGCGATGCGAGCGATTGGGCACAAGGTTATTGCTATCAATTTTGGCGGTGTAAAAATAATGCGTTTCGCGGTGACGGTGCTTACGGTCAATATATGATTGTGATGCCGGAACAAGATGCTGTTGTCGTGATAACTTCCGAATCGCCGGATTTGCAAGGCGAAATTAATTTGGTTTGGGATTATTTGTTGCCGGCAATCGGAAAAAAATCGTTGAAACAATCGGATGACAGTTTAAAAATAATGTCAAAAAATTTATTGCTGCCGCTACCCGGAAAAATTGTTGGTGTGCCGATAGTACAACAAATTACCGGAAAAAATTTTACGCTTTCGCCCAACGAAAAATATATCCGCAGCATGTCGTTTAATTTTTTGAATGATGTTTGTACTGTCACTATGAAAACCGATACTTCGAGTTACGATTTACAATTCGGAAACGGCAATCGCATTTTGAATGAAACGACACGACGCGGACCGAATTTAGTATATAAAGCCAAAGCACATTTCGACGGTTTGCCTGCAAATAAAATTGCCGGAAATTATAATTGGACAAGTGACAGCACACTCGATTTGTTTTTAAGGTATATCGAAAGTCCGCACACAGAAATTTTTCATTGCAAATTTGTCGGTGATAAACTTTCTTTGGATGTTCAAAACAGTCAAGAAAACGGCAACACGAATCAAAAATGGAGTGGGGTAGTGGCTGCGTCAACACCTCAACCGATACGATTAATTATGCGCGGCGATGATATGGGTTTTTCTCATTCGGGCAATGAAGCGTTGATAAAATCTTATAAAGAAGGCATTGAATCGTCCATTGAAGTGATTGTGCCTTCGCCATGGTTTCCGGAAGCTGTGAAATTTTTAAAAGAAAATCCGAACATTGATGTCGGCGTACATCTCGCTTTGACGAGTGAATGGGATAATGTAAAATGGCGACCAATGACAAACGCGCCGAGCTTAACAGATTCGGACGGTTATTTTTATCCGAAAATTTTTCCGGATAAAAATTATCCGAACCAAGCACTGATAGAAAATAAATGGAAAATAGAAGAAGTTGAAAAAGAATTACGCGCACAAATTGAAATGGCAATTAAAAAAATTCCACGTGTCAGTCATGTTTCGGCGCATATGGGTTGCACAAATTTATCGCCGGAAGTGAGAGCATTGGAAAAAAAATTGGCACAAGCCTATAAAATTGATATTGATTTAGCAGACTACAAAGTGCAATACACCGGATTTGACGGAGCACATACCACTTCTCAGGAAAAAATCTCAAGTTTTCTGAACGGATTAAAAAAACTGCAACACGGAAAAACTTATTGGTTTATTGAACATCCGGGGTTAGATAATCCGGAATTACAAGCCATCCATCATATCGGTTATGAAAACGTAGCTTCAGATAGGCAAGGTGTAACGGATTTATTTACGAATGAAGAAGTGAAAAGATTTATAAAACTAAATGGTATTCAATTGGTGGGTTACAAGGATTTAATTGTACAAAAAAAATAAAATTTGGTTGAAGAAAAAATTTTGAATTAACATTTAGGAATCATATTCAACCGCTTTCACGGTTGATATCTCCCCTACTTAAAAGTATAAGTCAACCCAACCCCTCCGGTTTGACCGAGCATTGGAATTGTTTCAAAATTGGGTTTCAGTTTTAAACCAATATCATTTTTAACATCGAAATGCGCGAGATGTGCGGATGTAAATGCTTCCAAACCGGTTAATAAATAACCGATGACTGTGAAGATATACGACTCTTGCATGGATTTGTAATAAACATCTCGGTTTTGTCGA
Organism: Saprospiraceae bacterium; assembly: GCA_043732145.1. Classification (GTDB taxonomy): domain Bacteria; phylum Bacteroidota; class Bacteroidia; order Chitinophagales; family Saprospiraceae; genus JAAFJT01. Next base: position 1,859 of record JAYTIA010000388.1, on the reverse strand, counting down.
ATCGCATCAGCAGAGGCGTTGCCAATGGTTGGAAAAATAGAAGTGTCAGGTGCTTTTCCGTTCACTTTATTTATATAATTAAGTTCCAAATTGTGATACTTACTCGAATTATCGCTAATTCTGTTTATTCCAAACGCCAATGCGCCATAAATAATCGGTAACTTAATATACCATAATTTACGATTGTAAATTTGTCCGCCGCCGGGAAAGATTGCGTAAAGTACGGCGCGTTTAGGATTCGGGAAACTATCCTGTACTACGAGTTTTTTTGCTTTTTTTAAAGGCAACGAATCTTTTTTAGCAATTGAAGAATCTTTTTTAATGAATGTAGAATCCGGACGTTGGGCGTAGCTTGCGGACGCACAAAAAATAAAAATTAATAAAAACAATTGCTTCATGCGTTCAAAACGAAAAAAACATAAAAACGTTGCTTGATTCGGAAACCGGTAATTATTAATTCTTTTCAATCAAATCTAACAAACGATTCAATTCATCATCCGATTTAAAATTAATTGTGACACTGCCGGTACCGTTTTCTTGGCGTTTAAACGCGACTTTTGTACCGAAAAAAGAACTGAACGAGTCGGCAAACGGTTTAAGATTAGTAGAGGTTGCCGGTTTTTCTTTTTTACCACTTCTTTGCGTTTGTGAATAGTTCCGCGCCAAATTTTCAATATCGCGCACACTCAAATTTTCTTTAATGATACGCTCATGCAACATCAATTGCAGCGGTAAGTTATCTATACCTACCAAAACTTTCGCATGACCGGTTGAAATCTTTTTCTCTTTAATAGATTGCTGAATAACCGGCGGCAATTTCAACAACCGCAAAAAATTGGTGATTGTCGAACGATTTTTTGCGACACGCTCACTCAATTTTTCGTGTGTGAGTTGACACTCATCAATCAAACGTTGGTAGGTAAATGCAATTTCTACCGGATTCAATTCTTCGCGTTGAATATTTTCTACCAAAGCCATCTCCAACATCTCTTGATCATTGGCAATGCGCACATACGCCGGCAATTCAATTAATCCCGCAAGTTTTGAAGCACGAAAACGGCGTTCGCCCGAAATGAGTTGATATTCATCTGTCGTCATACGACGTACCGTTATCGGTTGAATAAGTCCGTGAATTTTTATAGATTCCGCCAATTCATTCAATGCGGCTTCATCAAAATCATTGCGGGGTTGCCAAGGGTTCGTTTCAATTTGCACCAACGGCAACAAAGCAACACTGTGCGAGAGTTCGCGCACGACTTCTTTCGCCGCTTCCGGACTTTTGTTCACTTCCATTTCTATATTGCCAAGCAATGCCGCAATACCTTTTCCGAGTTCGAGTTTAGTTTTTGCCATGGATATTTTAGTCGATTAGTCGGCTAGTCAGTTAGTCTAAAATTCTTAACCGCTTGATTAACCGACTTTACTTATCTTGTCTTTATTCTTAATTAAAAATTCTTTACACAAATTCAAAAAATTTACTGAACCTTTCGAAGCTATGTCATACATCATGACAGGTTTGCGCGCATTCGGTGCTTCGGCTAAACGTGCTGAACGGTGAATAATAGTTTCAAAAACAAAATCTTTTGAATGTTCGCGCACTTGATCAACAACGATATTTGCCAAACGCAAACGCGGATCGTACATCGACAGTACTAATCCTTCAATTTCTAAATTTGGATTTAATCCTTTACGTACCAAATTGATTGTGGTGTGCAATTTAGAAAGTCCCTCTAAAGAAAAAACTTCACATTGTACCGGAATTAAAACGGAATCGGCAGCTGTGAGTGCATTAACCGTAATTAAACCAAGTGAAGGCAAACAATCAATAAAAATATAATCGTAGTTGTCACGAATTTGAT
>JAYTIA010000387.1:0-1625 GCA_043732145.1 Saprospiraceae bacterium | reverse complement strand
GTCTTTTTGCACGACTTACAGATAACAAGCAACTGACAATTTTTAAAGGTAAGAGTGAATATGAGATTTTGATTTAGGAGTTCACCCAATCCGTGTTCCATTTTTCTCTTGACGTTCCGGTTGCAACAAAGTAACCGTACCATCTTCGGCAACTGAACCAAGTACCAAAACTTCGCTAAAAAAATTGGCAATTTGGCGCGGCGGAAAATTAGTGACAGCAATAACTTGTTGTCCGATAAGTTTTTCTTTTGTGTAGAGTGTGACGATTTGAGCCGAACTGCGTTTGATTCCAATCTTTTCTCCAAAATCAATCAAGAGTTGATACGAAGGTTTTTTTGCTTTCGCAAAATCTTGCACGTCGCGTATTGTACCGACGTGCATTTCAATTTTTAAAAAATCATCGAAAGAAACGATCATTGTTGTTAGTTGTTACACATGAAAGGGGGTAAAACTTCGAAAATATTTGACATCAAGGGGCCTTCGGCGGCAGAATGGCTTTGTTAAAGGTGAACGGAACTTTTTTTGTCAAGTGTATTATTTATCTTAAAAACCGAAATTAAAAATAATTTTCAGAAATTTTCATTTTTCATTTTTAAGAATCTCCTGCCGCTAAATTTCTCATACGCTGCGCCAAATCTTTTCCGAGATACGATTCAATAACGCCATGCACGAGATAAATAATCGGAGTCATGGCAATAGCGACAATAAATTTATAAATATAACCGCCGGTTGAAACAGTTAAGAGTTGTTGCACCGTCCAAGGCGTTTGTCCAGTAGATGGAAACATAATAGGAATAAAATAAAAGGCAAGAGAAGTAACGACATAAGTATCCACGAGTTGCGAAAATAAAGTGCTGCCCGTCGAACGCAACCACAAATACTTTTCACCCGTGATTTTTTTTATGCGGTGAAAAATAGCTACATCAATAACTTGTCCGAGAACAAAAGCGGCGAGGGAACCGATAATGATTGACATACCTTGTCCGAAAATAGCGTTATACGCACTGTTCATATCAGCAGTGCCTTTAGTTGCTTGGCTTCCGGGCCACCAACCCGCAGGTACGAGTTGAATAGATCCGTAGTACATAAAGTAAGCGTACGCGATGAGAACGGCTCCTAAATAAGATAAGAAACGCACCCCACGTGGACCGAAATACTCGTTGATAATATCGGTCATAATGAATACAACGGGCCACAATAAAACACCCGCGGATAAATCGAGGTTGTAATCGCCGCCAAAAATGCGCCAATGCACTTGGTTTATGCCCACCGTTTTTTCAAAAGAAAATATTTTTACGCCCATAAACTCGGCAATGATAGCGTTGGCGATAAAAAAACTGCCAAGTACAACGAATAACCTAACGCCGCGATTCGTCAGGATATCTGCCACTTCCGATATAGTGCGATTGCCTTTTTTCGCTGAGTTTACAAGTATTTCGGAAGCTAAATTTTCCGTTTTATTGTGTTGATCTTCTGAATTGGACATTATAATTCTTGTGTTGAGATGAGTAGATTAGTTTTTCAAATTGTAAAGTTGAAACAATGTGAGGGTTGAAAAGTTTATTGGTAAAGAAATTTTTAAAAATACTTTACTCTAATCAAACTGAATACTATATTTGTATTCA
>JAYTIA010000386.1:0-4496 GCA_043732145.1 Saprospiraceae bacterium | reverse complement strand
TAAAATTTTGATGAAAAAAAGTAAATCGTTTATCGTCTATAATATGATTGCGCACTGTTTCGTCTTGATCGAAAGCATATAGTTTCCCCGAAGCATTTAATTTTTCTAAAAGCAAACGACTGTGTCCGCCTCCGCCGAAAGTTGCATCAATATAAATACCGTCCGGTTTCGCATCGAGTGCGTCAACAGTTTCATGCAAAAGTACGGTGGTGTGCTTGTAGTCTGTCAATTAAGAATTAAAATTAAAAATTAAGAATCTCTGTTGTCAAGACGATTTATTTGAATCGGGTTTTGAAATTTTCTTTACGTCCTTTTCGAAAAACTTCGCGTTCCTTGCGTTAAAATTAAACGCAAAGGACGCGAAGTTTTTCGAAAAGGACGTAAAGTTTAATTAAATTTAAATCCTTTGGAAACCAATAATTAAAAATGAAGACTGAAATTAGTTTTTAATTCTTCATTCTTAATTGTATAAAACAGCACCGGAAAGCTATCTGATTAAGAGGCTTTCCGGTGCATCAAAAATAATAAAATGTCGTGTTTCAAAGTGTGAGGGCAATGAAAAACTTTGCCCCTTGACTTATTTCTTGCTCGATTCGCTTTGAAAATTACAAAGTAAAAAGTTATAGTATCTTTATTAGTTGTTAGTTGTTAATTTAGAAAATTAACCATTAACAACTAACCATTAATTTTGCTGTTTCCCAGAACCCGTTGTGCCAAATCTGCAATATTCATTGCTTCGTCCGACATATTTTTTTCATATTCAACGGCATCCCAAATTTCGATTTTATCGCCGTAAGCGTGTAAAATCACATCTTTATCAATATTTGCGTATTCCAACAATCTTTTCGGTACTAAAATTCGCATTTGATCATCCATATCCACATCAGTTGTACCGTTATGAAAGCGACGCAAAAATTGGCGCGTTTCTACGTCGTACGGATTTAATTTTTCAAACTCTTGTACCGTTGTTTCCCAAACTTCAATCGGGAACAGTGTCAAATGTTTTTCAAAACCTTTATTTAAAACAAAATCATAAGTCTCGCGCTCGCCCAATTTTTTCAGAAGTGCTGACGGCAAACGGATACGCCCTTTGGCATCAACCGTACAATCGTATTCACCTCTGAGATTGAGCATTTGCTGTTTTGTGTTTTTGTTTCAAATTCTCTCTTTAAAATCCTGCTGCTGTAATGCTAAAAGTCTTATGAATTACTTTTACGTCACAAAGGTAAATAATGTTTCCACAAATTACCACTTTTTACCACTTTTTTTTAAATTATTTTTCAATAATTAGCTGTGAACCTATTTTGTAGGTAATTTTTTTTAAAATGTGGGCTAAAAATTAAAATTTTTAGCGATTTTTATTTCAAAACGGTTTTAAAATCTTAAAACGGTGGTAAATTGTGGTAATAAAAAAAGCGTTTAGTTTCCGGAAATGAAAACCAAACGCTTTTTTTATTTTATTTTAAAACTACAATTTTACAATCGGTAAAGGATTCAATGGATGTTTCACAAAATTAAGCAGTATTTGTTTGAAAATATATCGTTTGAAACCTAAACTTGGAAATTGTTTTTTGATGTCGTGTACTTGTTTGGGCGGGACACCAAAATTAATGATGCAAGCCGTTAAATCCATTAAATCGGCTTGGCGAAAAATTTCTGCAAGATTACTTTTCTTGTAGGGCGTTAATTTGTGGTGATTGTCAATGATTTGCTCCACTTCATCATCGAATATTTGTAAATTATTTTTTTGCAAATACGCACGCGCTAAATTTATAGAGGGCAATAAATAATCCAAAGTATTTGCCGTCCACAAACCGATGTCGTGAAAAGCGGCGGCTATTGCTAATTTGTTTTTATCCGGCTCAGCGCATTTGCTCAAAATAACTGCATAATGATACACGCGATACACATGGTTGCGATATTTTTGAAAATGCTCGCCCAATTCGGTTTTGTAGTGCGCAAGAATATCTTCGATAAAAAAATTATCAAAATTCATCAGTGTTTATTTTATCGGTCTCGTTAACCACCATAGATTGCCGAAAGCATCTTTAATACCGGCACTGCGTCCGTAATCTTGATCGCTCGGTTCTTGCACCGAGATTGCACCGTTTTCTAACGCTGCGTGATAAATTTTATCAATCTCTTGCACTTGAATAAACATACTGCACGGAAATTGTTTGTACTTTTCATCATCAGCTTCCGCGAACATAATAACAGCTTTGCCGATGGCAATTTCCGCGTGCATAATTGTCTTACCGTCTTCTCGCCGCACAATCATTTTTTCTTCGGCATTGAAAACGGCTTTTAAAAATTTTAAAAACCCTTGTGCATCTTTAACAATGATGTACGGCATAATCGGCAAATAATAATTAGGTGTTGTCATGTTCAAAAAATTGATGGTGAATATAATAACCGCAATCGAAATTTTTATTTTTATTTTCTGAAATTTTTTTTGAAAAAATTTTCTCCAAAATGAAAATAGAAAATTATTTTTCTAAAAAATAAAAATGAAAAATGAAAAATAAAAACAAAAATAAAAAATAATTTAACAACTTGTTTTATTTTTACGACAAATTTTTTATTCAATGAATAACGACGAAATTTTTTACATCCTCATCGGAGCCGGCATCGGCGGATTAATTGCGTGGTTGTTGGCGCAAAGTTTTTTGTTGAAAAGCGGAGCGTATATTTCAGCGACGGTTGTGAAAGAGCAATACGTGCCGGCAGTTTTAATGAATGATTTGAAAAATCGTTTGGATGCATTGAGTAGCGTGCATCAAAAAAAATTAGATGAATGTACTTCGTTGCAAAAAGATATGTCGTCACTTGAACAAATAAACGCCAACCTCGAAGATAAACTCGCAACAAATAAAGAAGAACTTGCCGCACTCGAAAAAAAATTCCAAACAGAATTTGAAAATATTGCCAACCGACTTTTAGAAGAAAAAAGTCAACGTTTCTCGCTTCAAAACAAACAACAAATCGGTGATTTACTTGCGCCGCTCCACGAAAAAATAAAAGATTTTGAACAAAACATTGAACGCAAATACGTCGAAGATTTAAAGGAGCGCGTGACACTGAAAACGGAAATAGAAAATTTGCGACTACTAAATCAACAATTAAGTCAAGATGCGCACAATTTAACTTCGGCATTGCGCAGCGACAACAAAACGCAAGGCGATTGGGGTGAGTTGCGTCTCGAAATTTTATTGGAAAAAGCGGGTTTGCAAAAAGATGTACATTATCAAACGCAACTTTCTTTTATGGACGAAAACGGGCAACAAAAACGTCCGGATTTTATTGTGCAATTGCCGGGCAATAAACAAATGGTGATTGACTCGAAAGTTTCTTTAGTTCATTTTGAGCGTCATTTATCGTCGAGTGATGTGGAAGAAAAAAAACAGTGCTTGCGTTTACATCTCGATAGTTTAAAAAATCACGTAAAAGGTTTGAATGGAAAAAATTACGCGCACATCGCGCAAATAAATACACTCGATTACGTGATGATGTTTGTGCCGATAGAAACCGCGTTCAGTCTAGCACAACAAGAAGATCCGAAATTTTTCGGTGATGCACTCGATAAAAACATTTTAATCGTCACGCCGACTACTTTATTAGCAACGATGCGTACCGTTGCATTTTTATGGAGTCAAGAAAACCAAAAACGAAATGTTTTAGAAATTGCCAAACAAAGTGGTTTGCTTTACGATAAATTCGTAGGCTTCATCGAAGACCTAAAAGAAATTGGCAGAAGATTAAACATGGCAAACGGTGCTTACGAAGATGCGATGCACAAACTCACCGACGGCAAACGTTTCGGCGATACGCTCATCGGTCGCGCAGAAAAAATTAGAGAATTGGGTGCGAAGAATACTAAAACTTTGCCGCAAGAGATGATTTCATCGGATGAGTTGACATTAGAGGATGGTCATTAGATAATTTAGATTTTAGATTTTTAAACTCAGTCCAAAATCTAAAATCTAAAATGCGAAATTGAAAACTTACTTCACTTTCACAAAATCCAAATCTTGAAAATCAAAACTAAAATCTGTTGAAGGAGAAATCGCTTTCATTTTAAATCCGATTGCTTTTCCTTCTTCATCCAAAGAGAAAATAAGAAAAGCATCTGCATCCATACTCCTTTCGGGCCATTTCACTACGAATGTATTGCCTTTATAAGAAAACACTTCACCGTTTAATAAAAAAGAACGTTTCGATTCAAAACGCAATTTTCCGTTTTTTTGTACAATCACTACATCGCCAAACCATTTGTCATTATAAGTGCCGGTGAAAGCCGAAGCATCTAAACGTGTCGTGTTTTGTTTTTGTGCGTCATCAATTTTTTTATCGACGTTTTTCTTAATGTCATTTGCGTCTGCTTCAAATTTTAATCTTCTGTCGTTATTTTCTTTTACTCTATCCATGCCGATCACACCCAAATAACTATCTTTAATGGTCGCCGTTATCGAATTAAAAGCGGCACCCGATTGTTGATT
>JAYTIA010000385.1:0-1628 GCA_043732145.1 Saprospiraceae bacterium | reverse complement strand
ACTTACAGGCATGAACAAGTCCATTGCCGGTAAGTCTATCGTCAGCAAGTCCGGTGTCGGTAAGTCCATTATTAAAAAATGTACTCTCGCATATTAGACAAATTTTCAGGCGTATTTGAATTAGATTTGCCGAAGACTTTAGAATCTCTCGACGATTATGTAGAATTTATTGTACCCAAAATACAACCTTGGACAGAAGATTTGTCATCAGCCGAAACTTATATTGGCAGACGTTGGTTAGAAATACGCGATACAGATACTTATCATGAAAAAGTTTTGCATATTTTTAATGCAGGCGGAGAATATCTGATTTCGATTGACGGTGATATAACAAAAGGCACGTGGAAAATTTTAAATGGTTCAAATGCCCTCATTTTAGATTACGGCGGAAAAAGTCAATTGTTTGATTTAGAATTTTTGAACGACGATTTTTTTATACTTGGAAAAAATGGTGATCAATCGCGCAAAGGAAAAGCACAATACAGTGTGTATGCCGATGAAGAAATGGTTGAAAATAAAAATTTAGATTGGCGTAATGTAATGGAAGAATTGTACAATATCTATCGCAGCAGTTCTACATTTTCGTTAATGCTTGTGGTTTTGTTCGTTATATTATTATGTGGAGTCGGTTATTATTTCTCAACGGTGTGAAATAATCGGACATTCGGTTGGAACAAAAATCAAGATTCATTCAATTAATTTTTGCAGCTTAATTTCCATTCACCATAAATTTGCGACGCACAACGCCATCAGCAGATTCAATCAATAAAATATATAAACCGGTTGACAAATTATTGAGCGATATATTTTCATTGGTTAAACCAACATCGAAACGACGTGATGCGGATTGTAAAATTTGACCATTGGGATTTATTATTTTAATTGCAGCCTCGAACGTTTTTTGTGTCGTTAAACTGATATTTATAAATTTATCGCCGGAAGAAACCGGGTTGGGTGAAACTGTAAAGCCGCTAACGGCATCAATATTATGTACCTCGCTTAGAGTACCCGTGGTAAAAAATGCTTTTGCAAACGTCGAACAAGTTTTATAAGTATTGAAACCGCGCACGCGCCAATAATAGATAGTTCCCGGTTTTAAATACCCGGCAGGTACTAACTTTGGATTCAGATTAAAAATTGTACCCGTACTTACAAAGCGCACCGGATCAACATCAAAACTTGAATTAGGACTGATTTCGAGTGCGTAAGAACTTGCACCTGTTGTAGCAGTCCAGGATAAGTTAATATTATTATAGTAAGTAGAGATACCGGCGTTTGCCGGAGAAATTGTAGCTGTCGTTCCTATTTCGGTTAAACTCGGTGTGATATTACCGGCGCGCAAATAAGTGCGACCCGCATCGTTGGTGTAATTACTTCTGATAGCAGTTTTTTGCTGCGCCGAAAATTGCGATAAGCAACTGATAAAATAACCCATTATATTATTTTCTTGCGGCGTAACGGAAATGCAAGTCGGATCTTTGGCAATACTGCTGTAAGTACAACCAGTTGCACCGTAACCGAAATTATAATCTTCAGGCGTATCGCACATGTAATCGCCGGCGTTCGTACAATTACCGTCGCTCCCTCTGCTGTGCTTTTCTGTCGGCGTTACGCCATCGCTTGCAGTC
>JAYTIA010000384.1:0-1630 GCA_043732145.1 Saprospiraceae bacterium | reverse complement strand
TCGAACATGCGCCGACACCTGAACAAGTCACCGAAATAAAAAATGATGTGCGGTTGCAAAAAGCATTAGCCGGTGATAATAAACGCTACAACTTACATCTACTCATACGCGAAGCACTTAAAGCAGGAGATAAATCTTTTGCCGAGCGCGTAGCATGGTGGGAAATTAGTTGATGGTTGACGGTTGATAGTTGACGGTTGATGGTTGACGGTTGATGGTTTAAAGTTGACGATTGATGGTTATTTGGTATCAACCGTCAACTATCAACCATAAATGATTCATTCTCCATAAATCTAAAATCCAAAATCTAAAGTCATAATATGGATACTATTGTTGCGCTCGCAACACCTTCCGGAGCCGGAGCAATCGGCGTGATTCGCCTGTCCGGTGCTAATGCGTTAAAATTATCCGATAAATTTTTTCATGGAAAGAAATTATCGGAACAAAAATCGCATACCGTTCATTTCGGCACTGTCCGAGATGTGCACGGACGTATTATTGATGAAGTTTTGTGTACTGTTTTTGTAGCGCCACATTCTTATACTAAAGAAAACGTTGTAGAAATAAGTTGTCATGGTTCAGCTTATATTCAACAAGAAATTATTGCGTTGGCTTTACAAAACGGTGCGCGTCCGGCTGAACGCGGCGAATTTACACTACGCGCTTTTTTGAACGGAAAAATGGATTTATCGCAAGCAGAAGCGGTTGCCGATTTAATTGCTTCAACGAATGCCACTAATCACGATTTGGCGATGCGACAAATGCGCGGCGGTTTTACGCAACAAATAAAAAAACTCCGCGATCAACTCCTGCATTTTTCGGCGATGATTGAACTCGAACTCGATTTCGGTGAAGAAGATGTGACTTTTGCGAACAGAGACGATTTAAAACATTTATTGTTGACGATTCAAAAGGTGGTGCAAAATTTATTGCAATCCTTCGCGCTTGGCAATGTGATAAAAAACGGTATCACCACCGTTATCGCCGGACGACCGAATGCCGGAAAATCTACACTCCTTAATGCACTACTCAACGAAGAACGTGCGATTGTTTCCGAAATTCCCGGCACTACACGCGATACGATTGAAGAGATTCTGAACATCAATGGCGTTTCTTTTCGATTGATTGACACCGCCGGCATCAGAGAAGCAACCGATATAATTGAAACGATTGGCGTAAAACGCACTTTTGAAAAAATTCGAGATGCCGCACTTGTTTTGTATGTCGCTGATGCCGGCGAACTTTCGCTCAATGATATTGAAGACGATTTAAAAAATTTAGAAACCCACCAATCCGGTTTGAAAAAAATAGTGGTGTTTAATCAGATGGATAAAATTGCGCCGGCGTATAAAGATTTTTATATCATGTCAGCGAAAATTAAATTGGAAAACTATGAAACACTTTTATTCATTTCCGGAAAAAATACAACCCATGTTCAACTCTTAAAAAAGATACTCTACGAAAAAACTATCGGCAATCAACTCAATAACGACGAAGTCATCGTCACAAATGTACGTCATGCTCACGCACTTCAACAAGCAGATAAAAATTTATCCGACGCGCTAATCGGTTTGCAAATCGGCAAAACGAGTGACTTAATCGCACTCGATATTCGCCACACGTTGCACAA
>JAYTIA010000383.1:0-1635 GCA_043732145.1 Saprospiraceae bacterium | reverse complement strand
ATCAGGAATCAAAGTTTCTTCAATGCCGGTCAGCTCTTGTAAAAATTCTAAAAACGGTTCAGAATTGAGATAATGCACAAACGCCTTAGTTTTCGGACCAAACCGTTGTTCGCCTTTCGATGCCAATTTAATTTCGTTCGGGTTTTCGAATTTAAGTGTCGCACCTTTATCAAGATCTTCAAATTCTTCCAATACTTCATTCAACATTTGTTCGTCGAAGAAATTTTTGAAAGAAATACTCGGATATGGTTCAGCCGATTTATAAGCGTTTTTATTAGCCTTAGCCATTTCCGCCAAATTGTTGTAGTTCTCGTTAATAAAGTTCATATAGTTTTGATTTATAAAAGTTTTAAAATAGAATGAGAATATAATTAAAAAATAAAAATTGTTTTAAAATTTAACTTTTAATTTTTAATTATTTTTACCCATTCCTTTAGCTCAAAGTCATATTGTTTTACAATTCTCGCCGGATTTCCGACAACGACACTATATGCCGGAACATCTTTAGTAACAACAGAACCTGCACCCACTACCGCATTTTTTCCAATATGAACGCCGGCAGTAATAATCGCACTTGCACCAATCCAAACGCCGTCATCTATTCTAATTTCTTTAACAGAAAATCCTTGTTGAACAATCGGTCGCGTAACATCTTCAAAATCGTGATTTAAACCACTCATTACCACATTTTGAGCCAATAAAATATCATTGCCGAAAGTCACCGGTCCCGTAATTTTTGATCCGGCACCAATCAATACTTTTTTTCCCATTACGACATCGCCTACTGCGTTAGCTATAAGCGTAAAATCTTCGATAATGCAACCATCACCGACAACAAATTTCTTAAACGGAAAAACATCTAAGCGAATCCTCTTTCGAATCACTGCACGTGAACTTACTTGATGCACCATCGGATTTAAAATATTGCGTACCCACCAACGCGGGCGATACTCGCCGGTCGGTTGCAGCGTCCACATTGCTATATTTTTTATAACCGGACTCGATTTTATTGTGTCTTTTATTCCCATAATTATTAGTCGGTTAGTCGGTTAGTCTATTAGTCGGTTAATCAAGACGTTTTGACTAACCTACCAATACACTAACCGACTAAACAGTTACCTGCCCAAAATATTTTTTCTTTCCTTCATGTTGTTCTATAATTTCCCAAAACTCACGAGCACGATCACCCCAAGTATTTTTTTCTGCTACTGCCATACGTTTTCTTACCAAATTTTCCGAATATTCGTTCACTGCCAAATCAATGAGTTGATTGAAATGCGCATGATTATCGGCAATCCAAATAACGTCGCTGAAACTGCGAATATCTTCGCTGAAATTGGTGGCGATAATGGATTTACCGGCGGCGAGATATTCATTGATTTTGAGCGGATATACTGAGAGCGACATCTTATTGAGCAGCGAAGGTAAAATAGCCACATCGAAAAATTTCAAGTATTGTGGTATGTCGGTAATTTTTTTCGGACCTGTAAGAATAATATTCGGAATTTTATCCAGACCCAACACGCTAATTTCCGGTGAATTTTTTGGTCCGACTAATACCAAAGTTTTATCCGGATGCGCAAGTGCAATTGATTTTAGCAAAGGATAATCAATGCGCACGGGATCGAGATTGCC
>JAYTIA010000382.1:0-1637 GCA_043732145.1 Saprospiraceae bacterium | reverse complement strand
CGAACAGCGTACACAAAGGTTTAGAAACTTACGTCGAGTTCAATCTTTCAAAATATCTCAATCCAACATTTTTAAAAGGCGGGTTGAGTATTTTTAATGCTTTGTCGCTCATAGATGCGCGATATACAAGCGGTGAATATGAAAACAAACACGTTGAATACGCGCCGAGTGTGATAGAACGCATCGGCATTACTTACGCGCATCCGGTTGGATTTTCAATTACCGCGCAATGGTCACATCAGTCCGAATCTTTCGGCGATGCTTCTAACACTGTTAGAAGCGACGATCCGGTGGTCGGTATTATTCCGGCGTATTCCACGGGCGATATTTCTTTTTCTTATAAATTTTCGAAAATTATTCTGAAAGGAGGTATCAATAATGTCACTGATGAAAAATATTTTACACGACGCACAGATGAGTATCCGGGACCGGGAATAATTCCGGCAGTCGGTAGAAGTATGTATTTGGGGATTACTTTGGGGTTTTAGATTTTAGTTTTTATTTGTCTGAATCAAGATTTTCAGAATTTTAGAATTTTCAGAATTTTAAAAGAAAAATCTTGAAAAAATCCCGCCAATCCTAAAATCCTGTAAATCCTGATTCAGACAATTTATCGTCTGTCATCATCCTCACATCCAATCGGCGCACCTGGCGGAATTTCTTTCACAACAGGCACCGTAATTTCTTTTGGATGCGCGATGCGCTCAATCGCATAATTATAATCTGCCTGCAAAGCACCGGCACCGGCAAGTTTCGATGTCAATGCCTTTTTTAAATTTTGCAAAGCATGGAAACAAATTGCTCGCACTTCATAATTCGCATTGTCATTGATGCTTAATGACAACAACGCACTCAAAACGCATTGTTGCGTTTGCAGTTGCACTTGTTGTTCTAAACCGGAAAAAGATTTTGTGTTGTGCCACGTTTGATTTAAAAGTTTTTCAACGACTTCATCGAAACCAAGGTTACTGCCACGCGCTTTGAACGAAACCAAACGATTGGCGCGTTGCGGATTCAATAAAAAACTCAACTCATAATTCACCAACGATTCGGCGGCAGCGAGCGGGTCGAGATTCATACCGGAACGCTTCGGAAATAATTCGCCAACACCATAATACTCAGGCGGTCGCGGTGGAATTAATTTCAAAATCGGTTCGGGTAGCGTGAGTATTTCGGGATTTAAGCAATTTATAGCAGCAGTAAGCGCAGCATTTTGAGTTTTATCCGACAAAATTTTTGGCATTTGTTGTTTGTCGCCACGCACTGAATAACTGTAATCCATACCGCCGATGAGTTTTGTTACGGCTTCTAACTGATAGCGGTGATAAAAAAAAACCGGCACCAACACATCTTCCAAACGCGACATCGGCATATTTTCTGTAATCGATTTTTCAGAAAAATTAGTCAGTGCTTTTTTTCTTACGGCGAGCATATTATTTAATTCTTGCGTCGCATCCGGTCCGTTATCCCATAAATGTGCGGACGGATGCATACCGTCGGCGGCGCGTGCATCGGCATCTGAAATATAAAGCAAACCGTTTTTTGTATTTTCTTCCAAAATTTTATTCAAAGCGACACTTTCATTCGTGCCGGTCGGAAAATCTTGATAGCCGAAAATAATGGCGCGTTTATCCCAG
>JAYTIA010000381.1:0-4525 GCA_043732145.1 Saprospiraceae bacterium | reverse complement strand
GCAATAACCGCGAAGTCGCACTCAAAGCATCGAACATAAACAATTTTGAGTGCAAAACTTCTTCATTTCGCGTAATCACTTTTATCACTTCATTTGCTTGCATACTACCGATGATGCCCGGCAAAACGCCAAGTACACCACCTTCGGCACAATCCGGCACCAAACCCGGCGGCGGCGGCATCGGAAAAACATCGCGGTAGTTTGGGGAACGCTCTCCGGAGTCTAAGAGATAATTAAACACAGATACTTGTCCTTCATATTGAAAAATGGAAGCGTAAACATTTATTTTATTTAAAATCACGCACGCATCGTTCACTAAATAGCGCGTCGGAAAATTATCAGTGCCATCAGCAACAATATCATAATCGGCAATAATTCTCAACGCATTTTCTTTCGTTAACAAAACCGGATAGGCTTTCACTTTTATAAATGGATTCATCGCCAAAATTTTTCGAAGCGCAGTTTTTGCTTTCGATTTGCCGATGTCTTTGGTAGTATATAAAACCTGTCGTTGTAAATTAGAATCATCCACAACATCACCGTCAATAATGCCGATGTGTCCAACGCCGGCAGCAGCGAGATACATCAATATCGGACAACCCAAACCGCCGGCACCTACAACAAGCACCCGCGCATTTTTTAATTTTTCTTGCGCCGCCATGCCGAAATTCGGGAGAACAAAATGACGGGCGTAACGAGAGAGTTCTTGCTTTGTAAAAATCATTTTTTATTTCTTCAACCCAATTTCCTGCAACCTTTCATCTAAATAAGCACCGGCAGTTATCGGCGGATAATGCGCCTGATTTTCCGGTGTCACCATCGAAGGTAAGCACGTTAAATCCATGTCAGCTACCGGATGCAAGAAGAAAGGAATAGACAAACGCGGATTATGCCATTCTTCACGCGGCGGATTGACGACGCGGTGCGTGGTTGATTTTAAATAATTATTTGTCAAACGTTGCAACATATCGCCGACGTTTATCACGATTTCATCTTTTTGCGGTACGACATCGCGCCAAACATTTTCTTTCGTCAGCAATTGCAAACCGCCTGCAGAGGCTCCGACAAGCAGTGTAATTAAATTTATATCTTCATGTTGTTCCGCACGAATAGCAGAAGCCGGATCGGATTTTATGGGCGGATAATAAATGGCGCGTAAAATACTGTTACCGCGTTTGATTTTTTCATTGAAAAAATTTTCTCCGAGATTCAAGTGCAGTGCAATGGCGCGTAACAAATGCGCGCCAGTTGTTTCAAAAGCGCGATACAATTCAAAACCCAATTTAGAAAATTTCGGTTGTTCCGACACAACAACATTGTCCGGATATTTCGATTTTTCAGGATCGCCGTCCGGTACTTGTTGTCCGATTTGAAAAAATTCTTTTAAGTCAGCCACTTTAGAATGTTTTGCGTGTTCGGTGCCGAAGCTCGTGTAGCCGCGTTGTCCGGAAAGTTCCGGGCGTTTGGCTTGGGCTTTAATGTTTTCGGGCAGCAGAAAAAATTTATGCGCCTCAGTATAAAAATCGGCAATTAATTCTTTTTTGATACCGTGATTGATGATGCCTACAAATCCGACATCGTGAAAGGCTGCACCTATGTTTTTCACAAACTCATTGCGCGATTGCGTCGTTCCCGTTGTGAATTCTGCTAAATCTAATATTGGAATTGCTCTTTTCATTATTTGTTATCTGTTATTTGTTACCTGTTATTTGTTATCTGTTATTCGTTATCTGTTATTTGTTATCTGTTATTTGTTATCTGTTATTCGTTATCTGAAAATTCTAATTAAGAAATGAATAATTAATAACCAATCACAAATGTTCAGACACAAAGAAAAATACAATTTACTACAAAAACAAATGAAATAAGTGATTGATTTTTTGAAACGATATTCTCATTTTTTTTAAGTTCTAAAATTTATAACCAATAACCAATAACCAATAACCATTTTTACTGTATCTTCGCACGCCGAAATCAATAATTCGGTAATTTTGTACGAAAAATGGATTTACGCACACAAATAAATACGGATACACTACCGAAACACGTCGCTATTATCATGGATGGTAATGGTCGGTGGGCGAAATCGCAGGGGAAAAATCGCGTGTGGGGACATCATGAAGGCGTAAAAACGGTACGAGAAATTACTGAAACGGCGGCAGAATTGGGTATAAAATATTTAACGCTTTATACTTTCTCGACAGAAAATTGGCAACGTCCGGCGTTTGAAGTGAATGCTTTAATGACGCTTTTAGTTGACACTGTTCGTGCAGAAGTAGATACACTGATGCGCAACAATATTCGTTTGCAAGCTATCGGCGAAATTGAAAAAATGCCGTCGAAAACTTATAAAGCACTTTTAGAAGGGATAGAAAAAACGCGAGACAATAAGGGAATGTCATTGGTTTTAGCTTTAAATTATTCGGCAAAGTGGGAAATTATGCGCGGTGTGCAACGTTTGGCAGAAAAAGCAACGCGCGGTATTGTAAAACCTTCGGATATTGATGAAAAAATGTTTGAAGCGGAACTCGCCACTGCCGGTATGCCTGATCCTGAATTAATGATTAGAACAAGTGGTGAAACGCGTATTTCTAATTTTTTGCTTTGGCAATTAGCTTATGCCGAGTTTTATTTTACGCCGACGTATTGGCCCGACTTTAGAAAAAATGATTTTTATGAAGCTATTCTCAGTTATCAGAATAGAGAACGGCGTTTTGGTTTGACATCAGAGCAAATATAATTTTTGGACAATGGACAACGGATGATGGACTTACTGACAATGGACTTTTTTAGCATCGTTATTGCTTTAAAATATAATTTTTAATTTTTAATTTCTGCGCCACGACACGAATCATACTTTTTATTCGTTTATGTCGCATCGTAAATATGAATTGGTGTTTAATAATTTTTAATTGCTAAAAGCTTAAAGCTCAAGGCTCTTTTAATTTTTGATGAAAAAATTTTTCTTTGCATACCTTACTTTCGGTTTTACTTTTTTGGTACAAACCATTTTCTCTCAAACACTTGTTGTTCCGGATACTTTACCGCTCTCAACTTACGGAGCTGCCAAGGAATATGAAATCGGTGGCGCACACGTTACCGGTGCGCAATTCACGGATGCTAATGCTATTATCGGCGTTTCAGGTTTACAAACGGGTAAAAAAATAAAATTTCCTGGTCCCGATATTCCGAAAGCGATTAAAGCACTTTGGAAATTGCGTTTGTTCGATGATATTCAAATCGTAAAAGAAAAATCTATCGGTGATGTTATCTTTTTGGAAATTCACGTGCAAGAACGTCCGCACTTAACGACTTACAGTTACAGTGGCGAAGCAAAAAAAAGTCAGCACGATGATTTGAACGCACTCGTCAATCGCTTTATACCTAAAGGTTCTATCATTACTGAAAGTAATAAAGAAAACGCTACCAATGCCATTGAAAAATATTACCGCGAAAAAGGTTTTCTTGATGCCGATGTGACGGCGAAAGAAGTAGCGGATCCAAAACGTCAAAACGGTGTGAAATTAGTTTTTGACGTGAAGAAAAAGGCACGTGTAAAAATTGATGCGATTACTTTTGAAGGTGTGAAAGCAGCGTCTGCAAAAAAATTGCGTGGGAAAATGGAAAAAACGCACCAACGTTTCAAAATATTTTCATCATCAAAACTTGTGCGCGAAGATTACGAAGACGACAAGAAAAAAATTCTGAAATATTACGCGACGATTGGATATCGCGACGCAAAAATTGTCACTGACAGCGTTTGGCGCGATAAAAAAGATGGCAATTTGCGCATTAATATGAAAATTGATGAAGGTCACCGTTATTATTTCCGCAATATTGGATGGAAAGGTAATTCTATTTACGAATCGAAAGTGCTTTCACAAGTACTCGGTTTGCAAAAAGGTGATGTCTATAATCAAGAATTATTAGAAAACCGATTGCGTTTCAGCCAAGACGGACGCGACGTGTCTTCACTTTACATGGACAACGGTTATTTATTTTTTAATGTTGAACCTACAGAAATTTCCGTTCAAAATGATTCCATTGATTTAGAAATGCGCATTTTTGAAGGACCTCAAGCTACGATAGATAAAGTAACAATCAAAGGCAATGATAGAACACACGATCATGTTATTCGTCGCGAATTACGTACATTGCCCGGCGATAAATTCAGTCGCGCTTTAATCATTCGCTCTCAACGCGAAATTATTAATCTCGGCTATTTCAATCAAGAAGCACTCGGCATCAATACACCCGTGAATCAACAACGCGGAACAGTTGATATAGAATACAAAGTAGAAGAGAAACCTTCCGATCAATTAGAATTATCCGCAGGTTGGGGCGGTTTTGGTGTTGTCGGAACGCTCGGCGTTTCGTTCAATAATTTTGCCTTACGCAATGTTTTCAAAAAAGGTGCTTGGGCTCCGTTACCGCAAGGCGACGGGCAACGCTTATCAATTCGTGCGCAATCAAACGGCGCTTATTTTCAATCTTACAACGCCTCGTTTACGGAACCGTGGCTCGG
>JAYTIA010000380.1:0-11596 GCA_043732145.1 Saprospiraceae bacterium | reverse complement strand
TGTTTTTTTGTTTTTCAAATAAAAACAAAGTTGCAATTTTCGACAAAAGTAGGTTCTTACAGCTCTTTGTTCTTTTAATTTTGACTTGTTTATTACCCTTACTACCTGCATTTGCAATTTATTTCGGCGGCTGGCATGCTGTATGCTCATTAAAGAATATCCATGATTACTTAATCAACGATATAATAATATGCAGTGAACTTAAATTTTCGCAACACTCAATTATAACAATCTGGAAAAAGACAATTATTTTCACCGTTTTAGCAATTTTGTTTTTCATAGCTGCTGCTTGGTATCGTTTACAGTTTTTCAGTACTTGGGATCCTCTGCCTTCACTTTTTATTTTTTTGTCGCTCATCACCTTACCTCATCTTGAAGTTATGCACAAAATGAATAGGGTGATCTAAATATAATCAAAAAAAAATCATCACCCTTTTGAGGGGTGATGATCAATACTATGGAAAAACACACTAAAACTTTAAGTTAAAAAATACCGAACAATTAAACTGCCGGGTATTTACCGGTAACGAACGTTCACCAATTTTGTACTCAATGCAACTTCAAAACGGCGTAAGACATCGCCGGAAGGTACAGCCTCTCCCGATTCAATAGCTTCAATATTATATTTCGTTAACCGTGTTTTTTCAGCCAACTGTTGTTGACTGATGTTTTTTTCTAAACGTGCTAATTTTATTTGATCGCTCAACGGAATAGTTTGAGTATCATAAAACTCTTTCGATGATTTTACTTCCACTTTACCGGTATTTGGTGAAAGTCCTTGAATAAAACCCACAATCATCAAGACAAGAAGTCCTACGGAAACTAATTTGGTCATAGTATGTGTATGTTGCTTGTTTGAAATAGTTGAATTTCATAAAAAAAATTCTTACGGTATCAAATTGTGTAGGAATTTTTTAATTATTTTACTCAATTATTCTGTGAATATGATATCGGAAAATTATAAATCATCAAGTCGCGTTAAATCATATTGACGGATCACAGAAAGTATTTTTTTATCATAGTCACCATCGGTAGCATAACCAAATTCGCGCAAACCTTTTGCCCAAGCGTTGATATTCTTACCGTATTTCACTAATTCCCTATACTTATTTTTCATTAAAAATTGACTGTGCGCACGCCAAGAACTTGGGGCATCTGTATATTTTATGAAAAAATCTTTGTGATGATCGTCCGTATAATTACTGCAATGTCCCTTCGGACAAGTTTTTGAAAAACATTTGATACCGAAATGGTTATTGTTTTTTATCGCTAAAACACTTGTACCGGCGCGACTTTCAATAATCGCTTGAGCCATACTTATGCTTGCAGGAATACCGCAATGATCCATTTCAGCAACAGCTATCGGTGCAAAACGCTCAATATAGTTTTTGACTTGGGTGGCATGAAGCTCTTCCGGTGATGCAGGTGCTAAATCGAAAGACATCTTACCATAATCGTCATTGCCGGCAACCTTTTGTACATAGTGACTGTTGTGCGTTCTCCCGTATTTGTTACTTGATGCAAATTTACTACTGTTTGAGTCAAATGCAATACCTCCGTTCCAAATTATAAACATAATTATTCCCAATATAGATACTTTAACTACATTAAGTAATGGTACTTCACCTAAAATGCCAAATGAATAACGGTGCAAGAAATGTTGCAGTGCAGTTGTTGTCCGATAGAAGCCTTGCAAAAAATGTTCAATCATCTCTTTAAAATGCTCGGATGCCGGCATATGTTCGGCGTTTTTTAAATCGGTTTGTTTGTAAATGACTTTTAATTTGCTTTTGTCTGACGCAGGGGATCGGTTCATAATTAGTGACGTTTAATTTGTAACGTCGAAAGAAACTTTTTATTGGTATTTTTTCTTTAGTAATAATTATCCAATACTTTTTCTCTCAACAATATTTTTTTTAACGGTAAAAAATAATTTTTGTTTTAAATTATGCTACAAAGTTAAAACAATTTTTAAAATAAAAAACAAAAAGTTTTATTTAAATTAGATTTTTATTTTTAAATATTGTTAGGGAAATTTCCCCTAGATTGTTGAAGTTTATAAACTCGATGAAGTTTTCCATGCACACCTTACAATTTTGGTTTGTATCTAGATTCTTCCAAAATTTTTTGCGCATCGTGAACGCGCAATAAGTCTTCAACCGAAACTGATGGGTGATGTTGCATATACTGTTTCACAATTTGCCAACCGATAAAATTTGCCGTTTTACCCGGGGCTTCTTGTGGCATTCCGGGGGCATTTGGACTTGGGTTAATGAGTTTATTTATTTTTTGCAACTCTGTAGTATAAAGTAAATTATTCTGCTGAAAATGCGACCAGATTTGTGCTTCATTATCGAAAACCCATTTTGTTTGTGCCGGTGTGTAAGCCAATTTAATGCTGTCTGGTGTTTTCGGCAAGAGGCAATCGAGTACATAAAGTTCTTTACCGTTATTTATCATTTGATCAAGTAAACGCGTACCGTTCGATTCGCCCACCAATTCTATTGCCAACCGTTCAAAAAAACTTTTGGTCAGATGTTCTTTTGTGAGCGTTCTGCGCACATAAGCGTATTTTAAATTTTCTACAAACTCATAAGCAAAATGTTTTTCGCCGAGAAAAAAATCTAAACCAATGCCCATCGTTGTATCTGTTGGCGGCGTTACACCGTAGTGGTACATCGAAAAAAAAGTATAAACATCGGGAATGGAGCGTTTCGGGAAATAATACTTAAAATATTTAAAACCTTGATTAATTTCGGCACGAAAAGGTTCAAAATTGCCGTACATTTGTTGAATAGTGTCGTTCAATCGGCGTACTTGCGGGTCTGTTAAAAAAAGTCTCAGATCTTCTTTGAAACTTTTCGTGCCGTCACTCATGATGGGACCAAACCAGATACGCGAAAATTTTGGATATTTTGCAACGAGTTGGTTTAAACCTTTTGTTACATTATTGGTATCAATTTTCATAACTTCTTGCTCGAACCGACAAATTTTAACGTCCATCGGAATAGAAGCAACACTCGGTATTTTGCGGTCGTCTTCTTTACAACCGATAAAAAAAGAGGTCAAGCAAATTAATACAAGAAAAAAAATCTTGCTCATTGAAATTATTTAAAAAGTGAAAAGCAGTACAATTGACGTTTTTGACGTTTAATTATTGCTTTTGAAACAAAGAACAGCTTTTTTTATTAAATTAATATTTATTTACTGAAAAATTGTTGGCTTCAGCTTATTTTCGCAGTAGAATTTGATAATTGACTTACTTAAGTTTGACTTACTGAAGATAGACAATAGACAAATAATAATGGACATTTTAATTTATTTCTCTCGTCCATTGTCTATTGTCAATAAATCCATTGTCTATTCCATCATCTTTAAAAATTAACAATTGCATGAGAACTACTATCGGAACATTATTTTTTATTGCTTTTTTTGCCTGTATTACAAAAGCACAAAACATTATTGTGAATGAAGACCCGGTCATTACTAAAATGATGGCTTTATTTATCGGAAAAGCTGCGTCGGCTCCAACAACCGGCGGCAATGCGGCGGCAAATCCCGGCGGTACGAATACACCCATTGTGCCCCAAGTGATTGACGGGTTCAGAATTCAAATTTTGGCATCAACAGACAGAAGACAAGTTGAAGCCGGACAAAGTACTTTTGCAGGGCGTTATCCCGGTACTTTTGTCACTTGGCAACAAGCAAAACCTTATTATCGCCTTCGAGTTGGCGCATTTAATTCGCGCTCTGATGCTTCACGCTATCTGCAAAATATTAAGCGTGATTATCCGGACGCTTATATTGTACCGGATAAAGTAAAAACGAATGAGATAACGAATTGATTTTAAATTTTGGATTTACGAATTGTAGTTACAGAGATCCAAAATCTAAAATCCAAAATCCAAAATTAGGAATATGTCTTCAAGAAATACAGTTGGTGCCGGTCGAATAGATTATGTGCTTGTGTCGCTTTTTGCTACATTAATGCTCATCGGATGGTTAATGATTTATGCTGTCGGGTATAAACAAGGTTATACGCACGATTTCGGCGAGTTTATGTTGAAAACTGCGGTTGGTAAACAAACGCTTTTTATCGGAGCTGCTTTGCTTCTGATTCTTATTATATTTTCTACCGACGAAAAATTTTGGCGCGTTTTTGCCTACCCTGTTTATTCAATCGGCATGGCACTGCTATTTTTAGTGCTGATATTCGGTAAAAATATAAAAGGTGCGAAGGCATGGTTCAGCATTGCAGGTTTTGGTTTTCAACCGGTAGAAGTAGCAAAAATAGGAACAATATTGGCTTTAGCAAGTTTTTTGACGGCACCGAGTACCTCTTTAAAAGACAGAAAAACTTTATTTACGGTAGCCGGATTGATATTGGCACCGATGGCACTTATTATTTTACAACCCGATGCCGGTTCTATGTTGGTGTTTTTTTCTTTCTCGATTATGCTATACAGAGAAGGTTTATCACCAACACCTTATGTATTGGTCATCACTACGGCAATTGTTTTAATTCTGGGGCTTGTCATTGCGCCGGATGAATTAGCGTTGTATTTTATGATACTCACTTGTTTTATTTTTGTTTTCAACATCAAAGAATATCAACAATGGTTTATAGCCGTTTTAGCCGGCATTGTTTTGCTGGCTGCTTCCTTGTTTTATGACGGAAAAAATATCAGTGCTTTGGCTGTAATGAGTACCATAACTTTTGTTTTAGCCGTAATACACAGTCGGCGCGGGCGATTTAGATTAGTCACCGTTTGTTTGGGGGCTTTGGCATTGTCTGTATTATTGGCGTTTGCAGCAAGTGAAACATTTAAGCACGTTTTCAGCAACCATCAAAAAGATTTAATAAATGTGTGGTTGCGCCCCAATCAATACGGCGCACGGAGTATAGCTTACAATTTGAATCACTCGAAAATGGCAATCAGTGCCGGCGGATTACAAGGCAAAGGTTTTTTGGAAGGCACAATGACGCGCTTAAATTTTGTACCCGAGCAACATACGGATTTTATTTTTTGTACCGTCGGTGAAGAACAGGGTTTTATAGGTGTTGCCGGTGTGATTCTTATCTTTACGGGTTTGTTAGTGCGAATTATTTATGTAGCTGAAAGACAACGTTCTAATTTTGTCCGGCTGTATGGTTACGGTTTAGCCGGTGTTCTTTTCACGCATATTTTTATTAATATTGGTATGACGATGGGTTTAACGCCGGTAATTGGTATTCCATTGCCGTTTATTTCATCCGGTGGGTCATCGCTTTTAGGTTTTACAGCCATGTTGGCTATCTTTTTGAAAATGGATAGTGATCGTTAGTTTTTAATTGACAATAGGCATTACATAACAACAAAATATTATCCACGTTGTCAATCATCTATTATCCATTTTCCATTGTCAACTATTCTTTAGCTTGTTTCAATTGCTGAATAACTTCTTGGCGAAATTCAATTTCTGCTTGATACATTTTACGAATTTTGCGTATAGAGATTATTTTTTTCAATTTAAAATAATAATCTTTTTTCAATTCCACTTCTTTCTGATCTTTATCGAAACCGGCTAAAACAAATTTTTCGATTTCATCATCCGTTGCAGTATCGTCAACTTTTGTTAGTTTATAATTCTGGCGAATTTGTTTTAAATTTTCGGTGTATTGATTGTAGATAGGCCAAAACTGTTGCGCTTCCTCCGGCGTTAAATTCATTTGCTGTGTTATGAATGCAATACGTTGTGCTTGCAGTTGCTTCGCTCCTCCAACTTTTTGTGCAGAAGCATTGAAACACAAAAATAATAATGATAAAAAAAGAACTTTTTTAAACGATTTCATGTTTTTTGTTTATTTTTTAAAGTTTTGAAAATGGTAACTACTTAGGTTCTATTTCAAATCTAATACAACCGCGAAGTGGTAGCTTAACTATCGAATGATAATCTAATTAGTTACAAAAAATGTTTATTAGGTAATAGTGAAAAAAAATTCCAATTGCCAACTATTTAAAGGTCTTCATCATCCGGCGTATCGAAATTATCGTGCAGATATTTTTTCAATTCCGGATTATTTTTATTGTCATCTAAATTCATAGTCGGTAATCTGAAATCTTCTTTCGTTAGAATACCGTTTTCCAAAAGTGTCGTTTCATCGTAATCTTCTATATTTTCAGTAATAAACGAATTTAAAACTGAACGCTTCACCTGCGCCGTTTCCACCAAACCGTTTGAATGATTTTTTGTCGAAAAAATATTAAACGCCCACCAACTGCCGGCTACCAATAAAAAAGTAGCAGCAACTGTACGCAGCGGGTGATGAAGTTTTGTTAATAAATTAATTTTCTTATCAAAAGACGTTGGTACAATAGACTTGTTATCAGGCGCAATTTCGGAAACGATAATATATTCTTTCGATTTTTCAATAATATTATCCGCTAATTGCTCAAAATAATTTTCCGGTACTTTATAAGGTAATGGAGATAGTTTGTCGCGCAAATCACACACAAATGGTGAGATGTCTTGCAACTCTTTATTAATTTCAGATGTCATGTTCCTTTTAATAATTTTACTTACTTTTCTATTAAGACAAAATAATTACAACAAATTTACAAATCTGTTTCTGTATGCCTAAAAAAAAATTCAATTTTTTTCACCGCATGATGATAAGATGCTTTTAATGCGCCTACAGACGTGTTCAAAACAGTTGACATCTCTTCGTAAGGCATTTCATCATAGTAACGTAAATTAAAAACAGCACGTTGTTTGTCGGGTAGTGTCGTGAGTGCTTCTTCAAATTTTATTTGCAACGCATCGCCGTCAAAATTTGCATCTGCTTTTAAATGGTTGGATATATGAACTACATCCGGATTATCCAAAGTTTCGGTATTATGCCGGCGATTAGTATTTATAAAAGTTATCGCTTCATTCGTTGCAATCCGATACAACCAAGTATATAGTTTCGATTTTCCCTCAAACCGTTCAATATTTTTAAAAATTTTGATGAATGTATTCTGAATAACATCATTTGCATCGTCGTGGTCGTTGACCATTCTTCGAATATGTCTGTATAACGGTTCTTGATATTTTTGCATCAAGAGCCGAAAACCTGTTTCATGAGTTTTAGGCACATTCATCAATCCGAGAATATCCTCATCGGTAATTTCTTTCACATTCCTATTTGTTAAGTATGACAAGTTATTCGTTTTAAAGTTTAATTTTGTGCTGAAATTTTATCTCGTTATCGGTTATTGGTTATTGGTTATTAGTTATTCGTTATCCGTTAATAAGTTTTTTATTATTAACTATTGATGGGATAATCAATAACAAATAACGAATAACCGATAACGAATAACCGATAACGAATAACCGATAAAAATTCATGACTCCACCACTTTGGCAACGTGTTTACAGTTACATCAGTGATGTAAATATCGAGACTACGGAAAGCAATTACAACGACTTGTTGCGTGTAGTACTTCGTCGCGGTCGTTATCAACTTCAGTCGCGTCACGCGATTTATAGTTATGGCGATTTGTACGATAATTTCAGAAAAGCGTTTGAAAAAATAAATATTGTACAACTACCTATCAAAAACGTTTTAATACTCGGTGTAGGTTTAGGCAGCATACCTTTTATGCTCGAAAAAACATTCGGTAAAATATATATGTACACCGGCGTAGAAATAGATGGCACAGTACTTCAGTTAGCACAGAAATATGTGCTGGATGATTTACGATCACCGATGATGTTTCAATTGGTAGATGCCGAAATTTTCGTTTCTGTTTGTCGTGAAAAATTTGATTTGATTTGTATGGATGTCTTCATTGATGATAAAGTGCCGTCGGGTTGTGAAGAGATATTTTTTTTGCAACAACTTAAAAAACTTTTAACGCCAAAGACAGGTATTTTATTATTTAATAAATTAGCTGCTACACCAAGTGATAAAAATAAATCTAACACTTTTTTCGAATCAAAATTTAAAAAAGTATTTCCTGAAGCAACGTTTTTTGATGTGAGTGGTAATTATATTTTATTGAATAGGAAACCATGATTTACAAGATTTTAAGCCGGGCAAAATGATAATAAATTTTGTTCACCATTCATCAGCATTGCTGTTCAAAGGTTTTATATCAACTGCATTTTTGAAATTTTCCTTGCGTCCTTGCAGTTATTTTAACGCAAGGAACGCAGAGTCTTTCACAAAGGAAGCAAAGTTTGATTAACTTTAAATCTTTTCAATGGCAATGATTCATCATTCTTCATTCATCATTATTTTTTGGTGTTTCCATAAATCTTGAAAAATACTGCTGTTCTCTTTTAGATATTCGAAAGTACCTGCATCAACAATTCTACCGGCTTTTAGAATATAAACGTAGTCAAATAAGGTGAGCAAATGCAAACGGTGGAGTGATGAGGCAATTGCTTTGTCTTTCAGCGCGGCAAATAAATTTTCATAAATCAACATTTCCGTTTTTTGATCAACACTGCTTGTAGGTTCGTCGAGCAGAACAACTGTACTGTTTTGCGCCGCCAAAATACCGCGCGCTAAAGCTAAACGTTGTTTTTGTCCTCCAGATAAATTCACGCCTTTTTCTTGAATATTCGATGCTAAACCGTTGGGTAAATCTTTAATCACTTCATTCAGTTGCGCTATATCACACGCCTTTTGCACTTCTTCGTCCGTAAAAGGTAAACCGAGTGTGATGTTGTGCAGGATTGTATTTTCAAAAATTTCCGGCTCTTGCGGCATCAACGTTACGGTGTTGTTAAGTGCATGAAAGGGGTATTGGGTATTAGAAGTACTCGGCGCCCAATACCCAATACCCAATACCACATTTCCCTCCGGTTCGTAAACACCGCGTATTAATGCTAAGATTGTACTTTTTCCGCTGCCGCTTTCACCGATGAACGCTACTTTTTTTCCGCGTTCAAGTCGAATATTTATATCGTGCAAACTTTGCGCTTGGTGTCCTGTATCGTAAGCATCTTTGTAAGAAAAATTCAAATGATTTATTTGCAACGCTTGCCAATTTTCCGGAAGTGTTTCATCGGATAAAATATTTTTTTGCGCGTTGTAGGCATCAGAAATTCCCGTTGCAGTTCGAATATCTGTGCTGTGTTGCACAATATCTGTCCATTGCCACGCGATTTCGTAAAAAGTACTCGAAAATAAATTGATATACCCCAACAAAATTATTAATCCGCTCACGGAAAAAACGGTATTCGGTTGCCAATGCTGATAAATATATCCGAAAGCAACGACCGCATACATGATTGATATAACAATATCGGCGGCAAACCATTTCCATTCATTTATTACAACATTGCGCATAAATGGGCGATAAATATCGCGCACTTTATGCATCAATTCACTTTGCATACTGCGTTCCAAACGTAGCGTTATGACCGTGACGATATTAGATAAACTGTCGAACAAAGTTGAAGATACGATGTGTTCTTTTTCATTTACTTCATTGAGTGATGCAATGTACGGTTTATCAAATTTAAAAATTATCCAAATGATTACAATACCGAAACAGATGCTGATGAAACCCAAAGACGGCGAAAAATAAATGATGGCAATAAATGAAAAAATAAATTTTGAAATCGCACCCAAATATTGAAACCCATTCTGAAAAAACCCTTTTAAGGCATCCGTCGCTTTTTTAATTCTATTTATAGTCGCACCACTGTGGTGGTCTTGGTGCCATTTTAATGAGAGATGTAGCGATTGATGGTACAATTCATTCAAAAAGTTGCGCCCCATATTAAATGCCAATCGGCGTTCCATCACGCGTGCCGGTCCGTGAAATGCCCAACTCGACAGCGTTATGCCGAGATACAACGCCACATAAATAGTCGTGTAGTGTATGATTTGAGTTTGGTTGTTCTGAATTTTTTCGACAAACCAACCGAATAGGATCGGATGTAAAGCGATGAGCACATTGTAACACGTGAACAATGAGTAAGTAAAAACAAATTTACCGCGTTCATTGCGCGCATATCGCCATGCGGTTTGTAAAAGATATAAATACGGATTAGAACTCATAGTTTGTTTTTTAATTTTTTTAAAATTCTTTTTTTGAAAATTTTGTTACTGTTTAGCTTACTCAAATTTAAAAACCCGGTCCCGCTTTGCGAACTTCGCGAAAAACTTTGCTAAGTTCGCAAGGTGCTGAATAAGTACATTACTTTAGAAAATTTTTTACCTTGCTCAGATACGTTTGTATTTCATATCTTTGTCCAAGCGGTCCTTTGAGTGCGCTTGCGCATCTCGTAACTTTTAGCGAAGCAAAGGTAAGTACTTATTGTGACCTCTTTTTTTCACAAAAAAGTTGTACTTCAAATTTGAATTTAAGAACCAACTAAATACTAAATCAACATGGATAAAAAAATATTAACCGTCGGCGTTATCGGTTTCGGATTATCAGGCAGGTATTTAATCATACCTTATCTATGCGTCAATAAAAATTTTAGGGTAAAAACTGTTGTACAACATTCTGCAACTACGGCATCAACAATTTTTCCTACCGTACAAACGACGCACAGTGTGGATGAACTTTTGTCGGATGTGGAAATAGATTTAGTGATTATCAGTAGTCCGAATCCGACGCATTTCGATTATGCTCAAAGAAGTTTACGCGCCGGCAAACACGTTTTGATAGAAAAACCCATATGTAGTACGGTAGAAGAAGCGGCAACACTTATTGCATTGGCGCAACAAGAAGGAAAAATTTTGTCTGTTTATCAAAACAGAAGATTCGATGGTTGTTTTAAAACCGTTGAAAAAATAATTAAAAGTGGTGTTCTCGGCGCTATTTTCAACGTCGAATTGCGTTTCGATCGTTGGCGACCGGAACCAAACCCGAAAAAATGGAAAGAAATTCCGGCACTAAGTGTCGGAATTCTTTACGATTTAGGTGCGCACGTCATTGATCAAGCCCTCTATCTTTTCGGTATACCAAACAGTTTCGACGGGCGTGTGCAAAGTCAAAGATCCGGTTCTCAGATTGATGACGCTTTCGATATCCGTTTGTATTACGACAAACTCACGATTACACTCAAATCAAGTATGTTGGTGCGCGAACCAACTCCGCGTTATCTTTTGCATGGTACGCAGGGTTCGTTTGTAAAATACGGCGTTGATCCGCAAGAAGATATGTTGAAAGCCGGTATGACACCGGATATGAAAGGTTTCGGAGAAGATATGCCCGAATTTTACGGCACATTAGATACAGAAATTTCCGGATTAGAATTTCAAGGTAAAGTAAAAACTTTGAAGGGAGATTTCGGTGAATTGTTTCAAAATGTGTATGAAGCGATTGTAGAAGGGAAAGAATTAATTGTTAAACCTGAATTGGTAGTAGAACAGATACGTATTATGCAGACAATAAAAACAAGTGATTCCCATAATTAAAAAAATTAAAATAAAAAAAACTGCTACGTACGAAAAAGTAAGTAGCAGTTTTTTTTATCAAAAAATAATTCGTAATTTGTATTTGTATTCGTAATGCGAATAATGGGTTAAAAAAGCCAAAAAAGCAGTGCAGTTGCGATTGATCCGAATATATGTGTCATCAAACCGCATGTTGCTCTTACCTTAGAG
>JAYTIA010000379.1:0-1638 GCA_043732145.1 Saprospiraceae bacterium | reverse complement strand
ATGAACTTCACGACGGTCACGTTAACTTGACAACACCGACGCAACGCAGTCATAATTGGCGGTGGAAGCAAGACTTTCCGGATAATTACAATTTCAATTTTGTTGCAAAAAAATATCTCGGCACCGATTTTCAAATTACGGGTCCGTTTTTTCATCAGTGGTTGTCAGATAGCATCGGTTATGTTCATTATGGCTCTTTTTCTGCACCCACTTCTGACAGCGATTTGAATTATATTTTAAGTCGTTTCTCAAGCGCACGCGGATTAGTTTTTGATGTACGCGACAACGGCGGCGGTGCAATGAACAACGTTTTAAAAATCATTAATCGGTTCACGCAGAAAAAAATTCCGGTCGGAAATAGTTTTATGAAAAACGGCACGGCACACAATCAATTCACTAAAGGCACTACATTTTACGCATTGCCGACACCCAAAGCCGCATCGTTTTTAAAACCTGTGATGTTGCTCATTAACAGAGGTTGTTATTCTGCCACCACTTTTTTCGCAGGTTTTATGTCTGCATTACCTAACGTCACTTTAATCGGCGATCAAACCGGCGGCGGCGGCGGGATTCCGATCTCATCCGATTTGCCGAACGGTTGGCAATATCGTTTTTCTGCGACTTATACTTTATTGTCGGATAGCACGAACATTGAATCGGGCGTTACACCTAAAATTAAAGTAACGACAAATGCCAAAGACGAAATAGAAGGCAAAGATAAGTTAATTGAAAAAGCAATGGAGATAATTAAGAAAACTGACAGTGGACGATAGACAATGGGTAATGGACAATGGATAAAATTGGCTCACAAAAAAATCACCACTAATCAATAACCAACTTGCGTTTATTGCTTTTTTTATGCTATTTTTGTTACAAAGAAAAAATTATGGAAAAAGTATTAGCTGAAAAAATTACAAGCCTTTCGCAACTTGACCCGAACGGTTTTTATTCTTATCTCGATTATATCAGTTGGCAATTTGAACAAAGAGTAGAACTCATCAAAGGGAAAATTTTTCCGATGGCTGCGCCTAATCGCAAGCATCAAGTTGTATCACGTGAATTTTATGGAATTTTTTATAATTTTTTTAAAAATCATAGTTGCCAATTTTTTCCGGCACCTTTTGATGTGCGTCTTTACGACAATCAAAAACCTGTAAAGAAAAATAAAAATTTAAATACTGTCGTTCAACCTGATGTTTGTATTGTTTGTGATACTACAAAATTAGATGACGCAGGATGTTTTGGCGCACCGGATTTAATAGTTGAAATTCTTTCACCCGGTAATTCAAAGAAAGAAATGGACACCAAAAAACGTTTGTATGAGGAAAATGCCGTCAAAGAATATTGGGTGATTGATTTTGATCACGAACACGTTTTTCAATTTGTTCTGAATGATGCCGGTCTTTATAATCTGCCGATAATACGTGTAAGCGATCAAATGCTTGAGTGCGCTATTTTTCCCGACTTAAAAATAAATTTGGAAGAATTGTTTGCAGCATAATTTTTTACTTTTATCTAAACCCTCGAAAAATATTTATCTTCATAATCTCCTGCGTTAAAGTTGCGTTAAAAAAAACGCTTTAATTTTATATTTTTTTCCAAAACAATTTCATTATCAATAGTTTACGAAAATAAAAT
>JAYTIA010000378.1:0-4528 GCA_043732145.1 Saprospiraceae bacterium | reverse complement strand
ACAATGCTGGTTGCGATTTTTATGCAACAAATTAAAAACGGTATGTGGAATTGTTTACCGGCGATGGGATTTCTCTGGGTAGGCATTTATGCTATGATTTTGGGTTCCGGCAGATTTGGTTTAGATTATTTAATTTTTAAACAAAACAAAAATGCAAAAAAATAAATTTACACTATTCCTATTCGTCAGTTTTTTATTTATTACGAGTTGCGTTCAAAAAACTTACAAAAAAACCGTTGTTTTTGAATTAGACACAAAAGATGTAAAAAACATTAAAACAGTCGGTGTAAAGGGCAATGACAAACCTCTAAATTGGAATTATGTTAAAGAAATGACCGCCGTAAAAAAAGATACAACATACAGTATTGCTCTCACTTTTCTAACCGGTTATAAATTTACGGAAGTAAAATTCAGTATAAACGGTGATTTTGAATTGAAAGATAAAGGCAATCGTCGCATTGAGTTTTCGGATAAGGATACAACGGTTTATAAAGCAGTTTTTAATGTGGCGAAATGATGAATTTTGATTGCCGAATGCTTGCAAAAGTTTTTAGATTTTTTGGATTATTAATTACGTCTCGTGTTGTAAATAATTACTAATAACAGGTCGGTAATATCGGTACAATAGGTTCAATCAAATCAACAACGAGCAAACCATTTTACCGGGAAAATAAATGCTTGCACCGATATATGAGTAAGTAGTTGAATGAAAATAATCGCTGTTTTTATTTTGTACAAATAATCAACAATAAATTTATAGCAAAATTTTTCATTATTAATTATTTATTTATTTTTCATTGACCTTAAAAATCTTTTTAAAGTAGAAACGCCGCGCGCCCACAACCCGTTTGTTTTTTTGTGATGTTTTACGTATGCGCTCAAAGCAATTTTATTTTCTATTAAAGGAATGTGTGTGACATCATTTTTTTGTTCGGCAAGAATGACATACTCATCATGTCCTTGTTCATGTCCCGTAAAATTTGTGCCGCCGGCAAAACCTTCGTGTCGTGCCATTGCGGTATGCGGATAAAAAAATAATAAATCATTGAGTAATGCACTTGCACACCAACGCACTGCCCAACTGTCCACTTTTCCGATACTTTGTTCACGCATCATGCGCATCAAGTTGATAGATTTTTCCATATTCAAACGCTTTTCCCAACCGCGTTTTTCTATTTCCGATAAAAGATATTTTGAATCGCCATTGAAGTGTTGCCACGAACGCCGATAAATGCCCCAACCGTAAGTATCCGGTGTGCGCAAAAAGAAATTTTCTTTTACAACATCGGGCGGGCAAAAATAATTTGACGCGCCGACTCCGCCCACTTTTTTATCGTTTGCAAAAGTATTAAGTGCATCGTTCATGAAACTTAAAAAGTGAGGCGACAACATTAAATCATCTTCCAACACAATCGCTTTATCGTGCTTTTTTAAAATTTTCGTCACGCCGTAAATAATGGAATTGGCTAAACCTTTATTTTTATCGGATTCAAAAACTGTCACCGTTTTGCACCATTGTTTGCTGCGAACAATGGCACGTGCTTCTTGAATTTTTTGCAATTGCTCGGCAGTCGCAGTCGGTTTTGCACCGTCGGCGAATACGTATAAATCACTGTATCGTGCTTCGGGATTTTGTCCCAATGCTTGTAAAGTTTGAAGCGTGTATTCCGGACGCGAATAAATAAAAAGAATTATTGGAATCATTCGTCATTCTTAAAATAAAAATACGTTTCAATTTGCGAGCGAATAGCTAAGGGGTTTTCGTCTTGTCTGATTATATTTTTTTGATCTTCGTCAATAATACGTGCTTTAACGTTATCACTGAGTTGGATATGGATGATGTCTTTAATAGTTTTTTTTAACGACGGGTCATAAATCGGAAACGTCGTTTCAACTCGGTGCGATAAATTGCGACTCATCCAATCGGCAGAGGACAAATAAATTTCTTCTTCACCACCGTTATTAAAAATAAAAACGCGCCCGTGTTCCAAAAAGCGGTCAACGATGCTGATCGCCGTAATATTTTCACTGTTATGTTTTTTATGCGGTACTAAACAACACACACCGCGCACAATTATTTTTATCACAACACCTGCGTTAGAGGCTTTGTAAAGATGCTTTATCATCTCTTTATCTTCCAAACTATTGAGTTTTAAAATAATTTGCGCTTTTTTACCGGCTTTTGCAAATTCAATTTCTCTCTCAATTTTAGCTGTCAAATCGGTACGCAAATTAAACTGTCCGACAAGTAAATGTTTAAAAGGCAGGATATTTTCTTTATTGGAAGTTTCTAGGTAACGAAAAATGCCGGTCATTTCAGTCGTTAAACGTTCATCGGCTGTAAATAAACCGAAATCACTATATACTTTTGCAGTATCTTCATTAAAATTTCCGGTACCGAAGTAGGCGTATAATTTGTTTTTTCCTTTTTCTTTTCTATTCACCAAAGCCAGTTTAGAATGTACTTTTATGCCCGGCATCGAATAAAAAACTGTTACACCACCATTTTGCAACGTTTCTCCCCATTTCAAATTAGCTTCTTCATCAAATCGCGCTTTTACTTCAATAAAAACACTGACTTGTTTTCCGTTTTTAGCAGCTTCGAGCAAGGCTTTAATGATGCGACTTTTTTTTGCCACGCGGTACTGCACCACTTTAATATGCATTACAGCCGGATCATTCGCTGCTTCTTCAAAAAAACGAATGACCGATTCGTATCGCTGATATGGAAAATGCAATAAATGATCTTTCTTTTGAATGGCAGCGAAAAAATCTACTTTTTTATTTTCTAAGGCTTCATAAACAAGCGGTGGCAGCGGTTTATTTTTAAGTTGTGTGATGCCGAAATCCGGAAATTTAAAAAAATCCGAGTTATTGTGATAACGTCCTTCCGGCAATAAATCTAATTTGTCGAGTTGAAAAGTATCGGTTAAAAAATCCAATAAATTGTCAGGCATCGAGCGATCGTAAATAAAACGAGAAGCGGGACCCACATCGCGTTTTTGCAAACTTTGCTGTACTTTCTGTATCAAATTGCCCGAAAATTCATCATCAATATATAATTCTGCGTCGCGAGTAAGTTTAATAGAATAAGTATCTTCAATTTCAAAGCCGGGAAATAACCAGGAAACGGAATTGCGCACCACATCATCAATCATAATAATTTCATGCCGCCCGCTTTTAGATGGTAACTCAATAAAACGCGGTAGATAATCGGATGGAATTTTTACGATGGCATACTCTGTTTTTGCCGTAAAACTTGATTTAGGTTGCAGCGTGATACTTAAATACAACTCGGCATTGTTTAAAAAAACGCGAATTTTATCTTTTACTAAAAGTACCGGATGCACAAAAGGCAACATTTTACTTTTAAAATAGTCTTCGACAAATGCTTTTTGTGTTGCGTTTAATTCTAGCCGGCGGAGTAAATAAATTTCATGTTTTTTTAATTCCGGGATTATTTGTGTCTCGAAAATATTTGAGAATTCAACCTGCTGTTTATTTACGGTTTTTGTTATCGTTTTTAATATTTGTTTAGGGTCATAAGCTAATTCCTTTTTTGTCTTTTTTGAAATGCGAATCAAATTGCGATGTTGAGCCACGCGCACTCGATAAAATTCATCAAGATTAGATGAGTAAATCGCTAAAAATTTTATACGCTCTAATAACGGCACTGTTGTGTCTTTGGCTTCTTGCAAAACGCGATAATTAAATGAGAGCCAACTTATATCGCGTTGAATGTAAGGTTGTAATATTTCTTCTATTTTATGTTCTTTTTCACTCATTATGTGCGTTATTCGTTAAGTAACTAATTCGTTAATTCGATAAGGCTAATCTTAATTAATGAATTAAATACTTCTGGGATTAATAAATAATCATTTAACCGGCAATTTTATGACATTTTGTTGATTAGAAAAACTTTTTCATCTTGTTTTAATATTAAACTTTACTAAACGCCTGTAATTAATTGATGTTTCAAAAAAATTAATCCGGTAAAAAATATTATTTTTGCCCTGATTATGAATGTTTATACTCAATTAAATACACTTCCGGCATTTCAAGGTGCGGTCATTACTATCGGTTCATTTGATGGTGTGCATACAGGGCATCAAAAAATTTTAGAGCGCGTTCATCAATTAGCCAAAAGCATTGATGCGCCGTCTATCGTTATTACTTTTGAACCACATCCGCGATTGGTTTTAAACCCGGATGATACAAAACTGAAATTACTGACAAGCACCGATGAAAAAATAGATTTATTGTACTCGTCCGGAATTGATAATGTGGTGATTGCACCTTTTACAAAAAGTTTTGCCGAACAATCACCCATAGATTACATCGAAAATTTTTTGGTCAAATATTTCAAACCTACTTATATAGTTATCGGTTACGATCACCGTTTCGGTACACAACGTAGTGGGAATATCGAATTACTGCGTCGGTACGAAAAACAATTCAACTATGAAGTCATCGAAATTGAAAAGCAAATAGTTGATTCATTAGATGTTTCTTCTACAAAAATTCGGCA
>JAYTIA010000377.1:0-1645 GCA_043732145.1 Saprospiraceae bacterium | reverse complement strand
GCAGATTAACAGAACTAAACAATAAAGAATTTGGGGATTATTTCGTCGTTTATTCCAACGAAACTGCAAACGTAAAAGGTTTTTTATCTGATAATATGCAATCCGCTTTGAAAGCCTATCGCGCAAAAGAAGGAAAAGAAGTTTATATGTCGGTTGTCGGTGATGATATTTTTATTGCCGTTGCACAAGACCGCGATTTACTCGAACCGGTTTTATGGCGTTCCAACGTGAGTTTCGATTTAATAAGTATGTACTATCAAGATTTGACTTTGCTCTTGAGTATTTTGAATGATATTGATGCGAATAATTAATTCAAAGCATTCATCGATAAAAAACCTCGAAAGTCTATGACGACTAACGAGGTTTTTATTTTAGCAGGAAAGCCATGCGCCCAAAACAGGACTCGAACCTGTGACCTACGGATTAACAGTCCGACGCTCTAACCAACTGAGCTATTTGGGCATCTTTTTTTTTGTGCTTACCAAACTTAGTTTATTGCTTTCTTTAAAAAGCGATGCAAAGATATAACGATTTAAAATAAAAGTGCAATATTTGTACCGAAAAATTTAATAATTTATTTATAACGCATTTTATGAGTCTTTTAACAATCGGAACTGTCGCGTTTGATACAATTGAAACGCCGGCAGGAAAAGCAGAACGCATTGTCGGCGGTTCGTGTACTTATATAAGTATGTCGGCGGCGTACTTTATTAAGGATATAAAACTTTCTGCTGTCGTTGGCGATGATTTTCCGCAATCGGAACTTAATTATTTAAAATCACGCGGTGTTGACTTGGAAGGTTTACAAATAAAAAAAGGTGAAAAATCTTTTTTCTGGCACGGTCGCTACCATAAAGATATGAACGGACGCGATACACTCGAAACACAACTCAATGTTCTTGCCGATTTTAATCCGATTTTGCCGGAAAGTTATAAGCATACACCGTTTTTAATGCTCGGCAATTTACAACCGGATGTGCAAATGAGTGTGATTAATCAAATGATGACGAAACCAAAATTTATTGCTTTGGATACGATGAATTTTTGGATGGATATTGCGATGAAAAGTTTGTTGAAAGTTTTGAAAAAAATAAGTTTACTAGTCATCAATGAAGAAGAAGCACGTCAGTTGAGCGGTGAACATTCAATTAGAAAAGCTGCGACAAAAATTTTAACGCTGGGTCCGAAATTTCTCGTGATAAAAAAAGGTGAGCATGGTGCGATGTTGTTTCATAAATCGGAAGTGTTTTATGTGCCGGCTTTACCGTTAGAAGAAGTTTTTGACCCAACCGGTGCCGGCGATACTTTTGCCGGCGGTTTTATGGGTTATATCGCCTCCACCGGTAAACCGACTTTTGAAAATATGAAACGCGGTGTGATTTACGGTTCAGCCATGGCTTCGTTTTGTGTAGAAAAATTTGGCATTGAAGGTTTGAAAAACTTATCGCAAGAACAAATTAATGCGCGTGTGGCACAATTTACTAAAATGGTGAAAGTGAAAATTTGATCTTTGATTTTTGGACTTTGGACTTTGGATTTAACAAATTTGAAAATCTTTTTTGAAAATCTTTTTTGAAAATCTTTTTTGAAAATCTTTTTTGAAAATCTTTTTTGAAAATCTTTTTTGAAAATCTTTTTTGAAAAT
>JAYTIA010000376.1:0-1646 GCA_043732145.1 Saprospiraceae bacterium | reverse complement strand
TCATAGGTTAAACCTTTTGCAATCGGCATATAGTGAATATTTTTATTGATATGGTTTTGCCAAAGTGCTTCTTTCCAAGCATCTGCTGTAATTGTAGTCGGTGTAAGGTAAGAAGAAATATTAATTGCTAATGAATCGAGTTTAATCCTAAATACATCCTCGTCTAATGCCACCGGGGAAGGGTCCCAATAAATATCGTAATAAGGTATAGATGTCGCCAAGAGTGAGCCGTCAGCAGCTAAAATATTACCGCGGTCGCCTAAAACATCTTTATAAGACACATATTTTTCCGTCGCTTTTTTTCGCCAATATTCACCTTCCGACACGACAAGGCGCGTTGCTTTAAACATAATAGCCAATGCAACAGCTATTACGATGATAGTGACCATGTAAACACGAACTAAAACTTCATTTTTAAAATTTTGTAAGGACATTTATCTGTTATTGGTTATTGGTTATCGGTTATCGGTTATTAGTTATTGGTTATTAGTTATCAGTACAAATTTTTAACGAATAACAGATAACTAATAACTGATAACGAATAACAGATAACCGATAACTTTACTTATCAACCACAATACGTTTTGTTCTTTGATTTGACGGATGCAATCCGAATGCTTCTACAGATTTTTCTACTTCCGATTGTCGTGTATTGAGCATTACATCTGATTTAGCGGAATTGTATCGCCATTTCATATCTTTTATTTCTTTTTGCAGTGTTTGTATTTTTCGTACCTGCCGGTCGGCATAATTTGAATTGCCGATGTAAATTAGTCCCATAAAAAACATAAAAAATACAAACGGCAGATTGGAAAATATCCACTCGGATATCATTGTACTGAAAAATGCGTAATCTCTTAACGGACGAGCCATATTGGTTATTGGTTATTGGTTATCGGTTATTGGTTAAAAATTTATATTGATAACCGATAACGAATAACCGATAACCAATAACCAATAACCTATAACTTTTCCGCTACGCGCAATTTCGCGGAACGTGCACGCGGATTATTTTTTATTTCCGTTTTCGATGGCAAAATCGGTTTTTTTGTTCTATTTTCAAAACTTTTAGTGATGTTTCCGTAAAAATCTTGGTCAAGTATGCCTTCTACATTCCCTGTTTTAAAAAAATTCTTTACCGGTCTGTCTTCTAAAGAATGAAAAGTGATGACGGCTATTCTGCCGCCGGGTTTTAAAATTTCTATACTTTGTTCTAAAAATTTCGTTAATACACCCATCTCGTCGTTCACTTCAATTCGTAAGGCTTGGAAAACTTGCGACAAATAACGCATTTTTGGACCGGCACCTACTTGATCCGTCAAAGTTAGTAAATCGGAAATTCGACGTAATGGTTTAGTCACCCGATTTTTTACAATCGTTTCCGCCAAAGTTTTTGAATTGCGCAGTTCACCGTATTCGCTGAAAATTTTTTGTAATTTTTCTGCATTATAAGTGTTTAAAATATCGGCAGCTGTAACTGTATCTTGCACATTCATCCGCATATCGAGTGGTGCATCGAAGCGATGAGAAAACCCGCGCTCTCCTGTATCAAAGTGGTGCGAAGATACGCCCAAATCTGCTAAAATACCATCCACTTGTTTGATGCCTTCAAAACGCATCATGCGTTTTATCTCACTAAAATTTTG
>JAYTIA010000375.1:0-4544 GCA_043732145.1 Saprospiraceae bacterium | reverse complement strand
GTAATAGAACTGCAAAGGGTGCGACTCAAACTGTACGAAAACTTGCACGACGATATTGGTTCACGACTCACGGCAATAGTTCTTTCCGTTGATGAATTAATGCAACGACAAAAAGAAAAAGAACCGAAATTGTCACTAATTGGCGATATTTCAAAAAATATTGTTAACAATATGCGGCGTTTAATTTGGGCAACTGCACCCGAAAATGATGCATTGAATAATGTCGTTGAAAAAATGCAAGCAGACAGGCGTTTATTACTGACACCTGAAATTGGTTTTACGATTGATTTAGCACCTACCATACAAAAACTTGAAATTTCTGGTGACAAACGTTATCAAATGATGTCTGTTTTTAGCGAAGCTATGAGCAATATTTCAAAATACGCGGAAGCTAAAAATGTTTTAGTGCATATTTACCGGCAAGGAGATAATTTAGTAACGGAAATAAAAGATAACGGTGTAGGTTTTGATAAAAATCAATCCCGTGCCGACAAACCGAACAGTTCCGGTTATGGATTAGTGAATATGCAACGTCGCGCACATCGCATTAATGGGAAACTGACAATTACATCGAAACCGGGTGAAGGCACACGTGTCCAATTAATTTTTCCGATTTACGATGAAAGTTTTTTTGAGAGAATGAAATCTATTTTTAAAAGACAATAGATGATTTTAGATTTACTGATTTTAGACTTACTGACAATGAAAATTTTTATCCAATCAATATCAAGTCTAAAATCAGTCTGTCTAATATCAGTCAGTCTAAAATCTAATTAAAAATGAAAACTATTATTGCCTTCGAAGATGACGCCGCGTTGAGACACCAACTCATCAATGTTTTTATACCCATTAAAAACGAATTTTGTTTAGAGGCTACTTTTTCGAACGCCCAAAATATTGAAAAAAATTTAGAAACCTACAAACCCGATGCCGTTTTAATGGATATTCAAATGCTTGGAGAAGATGACGGTTTAATGGCACTACATTACATCAAGTTACATCATCCGGCAATTAAAGTTCTGATGCTCACGATGTTTGATACTAACGATAAAATTTTTAACGCCATTTGTTTGCGTGCCGACGGCTATATGCTCAAATCCGATTTTTCAACGGCTCAAATTCCGCACGAAGCTATTCGGAAATCTTTACGTACTATTTTCGAGGGTGGTGCTTATTTAACACCTGCCGTTGCTAAAAAAATACTTCAACTCTTTGCTGATGTTTCTATAGTAGAAAAAATTCAATTTGCCAAAAAACGTTTTCAAGATATGTTAACCTATTTATCTAAAGAGGATGAAAAAGATGCACCTTATAAATTAACGAAAACTCAAACGACTGTACTTCAAAAAATAGTAGAAAGTAAATCCACTGCCGAAATTGCCGCAGAAATGGGTACAACAGAAAACACAGTTAACTCACACATCAAAGCAGTTTACGCCAAATTGGAAGTACACAGCCGTGCAAAAGCCGTCAGAAAAGCAATTGAGGAAAAAATTGTGGACTTGTAGTTAGTATTTTGGACTTATTGATTTTAGACTTATTGACAATAGACAAATGGACGATAGATAATTAAAAGCTTTTATTATTTTGGCATTTGTCAATTGTCAAATATCAATTATCAACTGTCTATCATCTATTGTCTATCGTCCATTGTCAGTAAGTCCAATTTTTTTCATCTCCGCTGCCCAATCCGCAACCCGACTAAAACTAAAACAGTACCGATAAATGTGTAAATCGAAACCGGTTCGTTCAAAATAAAATAGGCGTAAATGAAACCGAAGATGGGGCAGAGATATAACCATAAGGCGGTTTTAATGGGTTCTATTTTCAGAAGATGCAGCCAAAGTTGAACGGCGACGATAGAAACTACAAAAACTAACCACAGCGTTGAACTCCAAAAATTAAAATCCCAATGTTGTTTTTGAAAATCGGAAAAGAAAAACGTGGCGGGTAAAAGTAAAAGTCCGCCAAAAAAAATTTGCCAACCGTTGATTGTGGTGACGGGTAATTTCCACTCAACACTCGAAAAATAAACGGTGCCGACGGAATAAGAAAACATACTGCTAAACAAAAGTAATAAACCGAGTGGTGTAGCGTAACTTTTTTGCAGTAAAGGATAAACGGCGACCAAAACGCCGGACAAACCTAAAATTAATCCGAACCAAACATTAGAAGTGATTTTTCTTTTCAACCAAACGGCAGATAAAATTGAAATAATGAGCGGATTAGTAGCAATAGATAAAGTAGCGATGCCGGCAGAAACTCTTTGGACGGCAAAAACAAATACTCCCAAATAGATGGCGACATTTAATGCACCGTAAATCATGAGTTGTTTCCACTCCTCCCCTTTCGGCAACCGATATTTTTTTATCAGATACACCCACATCAGCATCAATGAACCGGCAGTA
Organism: Saprospiraceae bacterium; assembly: GCA_043732145.1. Classification (GTDB taxonomy): domain Bacteria; phylum Bacteroidota; class Bacteroidia; order Chitinophagales; family Saprospiraceae; genus JAAFJT01. The sequence goes on along the minus strand of JAYTIA010000375.1, from coordinate 2,136 downwards.
AGAAATCGCACATCGGAAATGACGAGCGGTTGTCCTGTTTTTAATCCGATTTTTGTGGCAACAGACGCAGTCGCCCACAACATAGCGAAGGTTAAGCCGAGTAAGTTGTTTTTCATGAAATTTTAGCCGATTGGTCAATTAGTCGGTGGTTGGTGCACAACTTTAGTATTTATACGCGCCGACAAACGGCTAACTGATTATGTAGGTTTCCACAAATCCTTCAAAGTAACCGTGCGATTAAAAATCATAGCATCTTTCGTTGAATCTTTATCAACACAAAAATAACCGTGACGTAAGAATTGAACGGTGGTGCCGGGTAGGAGCTCTTTCGCACTCGCTTCAATAAAAATTTTCGGAAGTACTTTGAGTGAATCCGGATTTATCAACTCTGTGAACGAACGTTCTTTGTCGGTGTCCGGTTCTTTTTCCGTAAAAAGTTTATTGTATAAATTGCATTGCGCTTCAACCGCTTGTGCAACGCTGACCCAATGACTCACACCTTTTACTTTCAAACCGGATTGATCGTTGCCACTGCGGCTTTCGGGAATATAATTGCACCGGATTTCTTTTATTGTACCATCCGCATGGTACACCGTTTCTTGATGTTGAATAATGTACGCGCCTTTCAAACGCACATATCCGCCGGGTGTTAATCGGTGATAACCTTTCATCGGATTTTCCATAAAATCTTCTTGCTCAATATAAATTTCGTTGGAAAACGGCACATTTCTTTTTCCGTCCGCTTCGTTTTCTGGATTATTTTCCAGACTCACTTCTTCAACCTGTCCGACCGGATAATTTGTAATAACCACTTTCAACGGATTTAAAACAGCCATTAATCGTTGTGCCGTTTTATTCAAATCTTCGCGCAAACAAAATTCTAAAAGTTCAACGTCAATTAAATTTTCACGTTTGGCTATACCGATACGTATGGCAAATTCACGCAAAGCTGCCGGCGTATAACCTCTGCGACGCAAACCGGAAATTGTCGGCATTCTCGGATCATCCCAACCGGAAACTAATTTATTTTGAACGAGTTGAAGTAATTTACGTTTCGACATAACAGTATAAGTCAAATTCAAACGCGCAAATTCTATTTGTCGAGAAGGAAATAACTCTAAATTCTCAATAGTCCATTCATACAATGGACGATGTACTTCAAACTCCAAAGTACAAAGCGAGTGCGTGATGTTTTCAATCGCATCCGAAATCGGATGCGCGTAATCGTACATCGGATAAATGCACCACTTATCGCCCGTTTGATGGTGTGTTGCGAATTTTATGCGATACAACAACGGGTCGCGCATTTGCATATTCGGCGAAGCCATATCTATTTTAGCACGCAATGTCATCGAACCTTCCGCGTGTTTGCCATCTTTCATTTCTAAAAACAAACGCAAATTTTCTTCAACACTGCGCGTTCTGTACGGCGAATCAGTACCGGCTTGAGTCGGTGTGCCTTTTAACGCCGCGATTTCTTCCGGTGTTGACGGGTCAACATAAGCCAAACCTTTTTGAATTAACTTGACGGTTAAATCATAAATCTCCTGAAAATAATCGGACGCATAACGTTCTTCCGCCCACTCAAAGCCCAACCATTTTACGTCTTCTTTAATGGAATCAACATATTCAATATCTTCTTTTGTCGGGTTCGTATCGTCGAAACGCAAATTGGTTTTTCCCATAAATTCGATACCCAAACCGAAATTTAAGCAAATAGATTTTGCATGACCAATATGCAAATAACCATTGGGTTCCGGCGGAAAACGGGTGATAATCGTTTTGTGTTTGCCGGTTTCAAGGTCCTGTGTTATGATTTCTTCTATAAAATTCAGCATAATTAATTAATTGACAATTGACAATTGAAACTAATCAAAATTAAATGATGGTTGTCAATTGTCAATTGTTAATTGAATTTACATTCTCTCCGGCATTTCTATCCCCAACAAATTCATACCCGTTTGCAAAGTATGCGCCGTTAAGTTTGATATTTGTAAACGCAGATGTTGCAGATTAGTTTGTTCTTCCTTTAAAATTTTGCACTCGTGCCAAAAGCGGTTAAAAGATTTTGCTAAGTCGTAACAATAATTGGCAATGACAGACGGATCGTAATTGGCTGCAGCTTCTTCGACTGTT
>JAYTIA010000374.1:0-4544 GCA_043732145.1 Saprospiraceae bacterium | reverse complement strand
CGTCGAATAATATCCAAAACTTCGCCTTTGTGACAACCGATGTCAATGCAATTACTGTAACGCTTGCAAACTTTCCAAATAATTTTTTGAGTTTGTGCATCGTAGCGTTGATTTTTGGTAAAAGCAATCGGTATTTTTTTTATGACGCGTTTGAGTAAGTCTTTCAAAATTGGTTGTTTCTTTAATTGGTTGGTTTATTGGTTTATTTTAAAATTAACAATCAACAACTAACAACTGACAACCAAGATTTATTTTTTTTCGACAGATAATTCATCAAAATGATGATTGAGAGTTTTTGCCATATTTTCGTGTGCTTTTTCTTTGTGTTTTTGCTTTATCAATGTGTGTATCTCGTCAATATGCAGCAGTGTTTCTTCATAACCGATTTCAATCATTTCTTTTGTGCGACGTATTTCAAAAACGCTCATATCCAATACTTTTTCAGGTGCAATATAAACGTCCAAAACTTTTACATTTTGTTTTACGCTCGACCACATCGCTAACTCAAAACAACGTTGCGTAATACCCATCCAAGAATCTAATTCTTTATTATTATCTATGCGCACTTTGGGTTTAACGTTTGAACCAATTAAAATATCGCACTTATCGCGGATAGCTTTTGCAGGTAAATTATTAGTGATACCGCCGTCTGCATACATTTGTCCATCGATAAGAATCGGTTTAAACAACCAAGGCACTGCGCAAGAAGCCATAACTTTATCGAATAAAGTGCCTTCATTAAAAATAACGGCGGTGCCGGCATTCAAGTTGGTCGCACAAACATAAAAAGGAATTTCGAGAGCGTCAAAATTATCGCGCGGAATTACATCTTGTAAGCGAGAATGCAGATAATCCATTTTGATCATACCGACACCGGGCATGCGTACCGAACGCAGAATTTTAAACCAAGTTGTATTTCCCATCATTTTTTCAATATCATCAGGCAAGTAACCGGCTGTGTAAGCAGCACCGACTATAGATCCTGCACTTGTACCTGAAACGATTTCGGGCTTAATATTGTTTTCGAGCAAAGCTCTTAATACGCCAATGTGCATAATACCTTTTGCACCGCCACCCGATAATGCTAAACCTATTTTTACTGAAGAAGACATAAACAACTAATTTTGGATTTTATATTTTGGACTAAACATTAGTTTCGTAAGTATGTATATATAAAACGAACCTTTTTTAAATTTGTGATGAAAAGGTTGATAATTATTTGTTAAAAAGCAATTCACGCGCCAAAAAAATCGCCAACATTTTCTGTTTCTGAAAACGTTGGCGAAAACTTGAATTTCATAATAACAATCGAGAAGTCAAAGGTATTTAGACTTTGATAATATTTTTTATAGGTTATAAGTTATGAGTTATTGATTAAACTATAGCTCATAACCTATAACCTATTTATAACCTAATCTGCTCCATCTGTTTTAGCTCTATCTATTGCTAATTGTCCAATTTTATTGCCGGATAGCAAACCTATTTCGCAATCAACACGTAAGTGAATACAACCTAATATGCGCGAAAGTGATGCTTCTTTTGCTTGTGCAGTGAGTTTATCTGCTTGAGACGGAAATAAATAGGCTAAGTAAGTAGAAGCTGCACCGGAAAAAGTAGAATGTCCGGAGGTATAACCCGGAAAATTCGGCAAACCTGTCATTGTTTTTATTTCCGGATTAAGTTGACAAGGACGCGGATGATAGTAAGTGTATTTATTATCCCAACAAGTAATGCCGGCATCCATCATTGACATATTTAAAAGTGCGAAATTCCTAGCGGTACGCACTTCACTCATTTGCGCCGACTGAATTAAATCTGCTGCAATCGCGTTCCAATGTCCGGGAGGAGTTTGAGAGCCCGCACCATCTGCCCAAAAATGTACAATTGCTAAATTCTCGCGTGTCGGATTTTTTGAATAACCCAGCAGTTCATCTATTTGCGTTTTCACTAGTGCAGAATTTGTTGCCGGCGGCGGCGGCATACGCACACTTGCCGGATTCGTAAAGAACCACGCTTTAACATTGCCGAAAAACGGTAACATCGGCGGGCGTATCGGAGCATCTTGACTTATCCATCCGGCATCACCCGAAATAGTATCTTTTCCGTTTTCTGCCATGCGTATCAAAGTGCGTTTCGCTAAACTATCCCATTTACCGGCGTTACCGACAGCGTTTTTCATGCCGTCTGTTTTTGCACGTGCCAAAATTTTGGTCGCAATTACTTTTCCGAGTGAATCACCTGCTGCAATATCGCTGTTTACTGCCGCACCTGCCCATAATTTATATTGTTTATGTTCGGCAGCTTTTTGGTTTAAGAAATCAACTTCTGTCGGAAATAAAAATTTCATAATTTCTAAACTCACCGATGCAATAACGGCATCTTCCGACGGGTAAGAAGGCAAATCATTTACAGGCACGAGTGGTTTTATGGAAGCGTCGGTTTTATAAGGTGCCGGACGCCGGTACTGCATTTTTAATTTGTACGCCGCAACTAATGCTTCATATTGTGCCACACTCACATAAGCATAAGCGCGTGCTGCATAAGGCGGATTTGAAAAAGGAAATTGCGGGTATGCAAACGGGTTGGTTTGATCCGGAATAGCATAAGTACCATCTGCGCTTTCTTGTATCGGTAAATTATATTTTGTCACCAACGCACGCATAATTTCATTCCAACGTAAAACACCACCGACACTCCAATAAGTTATTGCTGTGCGTTGTGCATCAGTTAAATTAGCGGCTACCGTTTTTAAATCTGCTATTTCTTGTTGATAAGCTGCGGAAGTGACGGCAGTCGGCACCGGTATATTATAATTATCAGTACCGCTATTGATAATAGAAGTTTTCCAATTACCGGCAGCTGTATCTAATTTCGCCGGATTGAGTGCCATCCAACCGGCATCGGCTTGTGTAATATCTTTATTACAACCTAAAATCGCTAAAGCGAATAAAGTAAAAACTATAATTGATGTACGTATATTTTTCATCTAATTGAAAGTTGAAAGTTGAAAATTAAACTACTATTTTAAAGCAGTTTTAATGATAATAAGAAGCTCAAAACTAATTGCTCGCAGGTGTTTCTTTTTCATTGAAATAAAGTGCCTTCATCAAACCAAACATAAATGCAGTAGATTGACCGACATTTCTGCCGGTTAAAGCATAAGAAACAATTGCAACCACCTGAACATCTGCCAGAGGTTTTATCCGGTAAGTTGCCAACAAACCTAAGCGCGTTGATTCTTGCCGATTGGAAGGAAACATCATATCTTGACGACGAATATCGAATCCGCCTTGAACAGCAGAACGATCAAGCATACCTTCAACCGCTAAACGATAAGTGTAATAACCGCCGCGCAAACCCATTTGTAATAAATTATCTATGCGCACTTGATTTGAAAAAACATTTTGGTCGGTGTAATAATTCGTTGCATCAATCGTAATATTACTGCGCAAAGTATAACCGACTTGCGCCGTAAAAGTCCAACCTTTCGGATGTAAATAGTGAATCATCGCTTTTCCGAATGCTGTTTTACATTGGTTGCCGATAGCAAGCGGGAAAGCAGCTACATAATTTGAAAGCGGTAAAGTACCGCCGACACTTGCAATCAAATGAAAATTATTGCAACCGTAAACATGGTATTTCAACATGCCTGTTATGTCTTGTAAACCCGACATCCCAGACATTGTACCGCCGGTAGTCGCAGTAGAAACATAAGGTGCAGAGACAATCGCGTTTAAATTGTTTGTAATACCGTAAGTTGCCATAAAGCCTACGGACTTCATCGTCATCATTCCAATATTATCATTGCTTCTAAGCGTCGTGCCTTCCCAATATTTTGAAAAACTTTCTTGACCGTAAGTAAACCCGCCGCAAATAGAATTTTTCGGCATAAAAATGCCATCAGTCAATGTTTGAGCAGTTACGCCGGAATAAGATGCACCTATCAAAAGAATAAACAAATATTTGTAAGTTTTTTTCATGATTTTAAATTGAAAGTATAATTAATTAAATTGAATAGATGACTTCATCTGGTAGTGAAAGAAACGATTGAAGTTTTTGTCCTTATTTTCGTTTTTATTCACATAAAAATCTTTTTAAATAAAGTTGACCTTATTTTACAGTTCTGTCAGGAAGCCGACAACTATTCAAATACTTTTAAATGTTGAATTTATATAACACAAATTAAGGCGAGCATCAATGCTCAAAAAAAAGTGCATCATACAGAATCCTTAATCGCACAAAAGCAATTAAGATTAAAAAAAAAATGGAATGAAAAAAATTAAACGAAGTTTGGTGGCGGTGAACAAACGGACATGTCTACCGATAATAAAACCGGTGTGTTAGAAATTATTTTTTGATAATCATTTTTGGGTGTAACATTATTTAAACAAATACGAATTTCATGATTTGGCAAATAATCTTTTATAAAAGATTTTAAAAGATTTTTTATCGGCGAAGGATAATTGCTTGTTTGTTTTTCAATTGTTTGACTGACGACAATATCATTCAATTTTCCGTTTAAATCTTCCGATTTAAAATTTCGC
>JAYTIA010000373.1:0-4563 GCA_043732145.1 Saprospiraceae bacterium | reverse complement strand
TTTTGATACAGCAGGTGATGAAACTGTTTTTCAAAAATATCTGACAAGTAGAGTAGTTGCCGACAATTGGAATATCGCCGATTTGTCGCGTCATTTCAAACCCAAAGATTTAGTTGTAGCGTTTCATTACAGCGTTGAAGCATCTGATGAAAAGATAGCACTTTATTTAAAGGCACCGAATCTTTTTGTGATTTGCAACGAATACAGTCCGACACTTGTAAAACTTTTAGAAACTCATCAAAATGCGATTGTGTTTTTCGGTTGTTCGGAAGGTGAAAAATCTCTGTCCATGCTATATACAGACGGGAAAAAATATGGTATGCCCGAAGATAAGTACTCGGCTGCAATTTTTACGGGAACTGTTATAGAAGTACTTGAACGCAACTCGGATAAGACGCTAAGTTATTCGGATTTATTTTCCGAAATTTATAAAACCATTTCTTTAAAAACCGATAAACAACGGCCGAAAATTTCAGCTTACGGCAAAGGCGATGTCACGCAATCGTTTATAAACGGTGCATTAAAAATAATTGAAAAACCGGACACGATAAGTGAATTTAAAAACGGTATACGAAAATTAATTGATGACAAGCAACTCAATCAAGCCTTAGAAAATTTTATTTCTTGGGCGAATTCAAACGGTACGCACGAAATGCAAGCAGGACTTTTAAATATTCAAAAAGGCCTGGTGGACATTACGCACGATCAAAAAGTAAATATAATTACTCAAGAAAAATTTACATCAGAGTATAATAAACTGCAAGATGCTGTTTTGTCTATGCTGAAGGATATTAAAGAGGTGAATACTGCGTCGCGTTTACAAATCGGTTTTTCTGAAAAAATAAGCACTGATGATAAAGCGCAAATTAAAAAAACTTTCACCGACCAAGGCAGCTCTTTATTTTTTGAATTGACGGACGCGACTTCAAATTTAGATTATTTGATTGATTATGAAAACCCGAACGATTTAAAATCGGGATCCTATAGCCGTAAAATAATTTTAAGAACACCTTTCGACGATGCGCCGGTGTTTGCTAAAACGGATTTTAACAATCTCGTCCTATTTTTTAATAATATTGATGCTGTCGCTAATTGGCATTTTACTTTAAACCTAAAAAGCGAAGCTGCACAAACACCGGACGATGACATCAGCGTTGATTTTTATATTGTTAACGCCTCGGCAAAAAACGGTGCAGATTTACAAGATTCTAAACAACCTATTACTCTTGAAATTGACCGCAATAGTAATGCTGACATTCGACTAAGTGTTTGCAATAATGGCACGGAGCCGCTTTGGGTGAGTGTAATTTATTTAAGCAAATATTTCGGTGTCATGAATCGATTTTTTCCTGAGCGTATATTACAACCCAAAGAAGTCGCATGGTTGCAGGACGCTAAATCAAAAGATATTTCATTTTATTTGTCTGATGATTATTTTAAAGAGGGCAGAACACAGATAACCGAGTATTTTAAAGTCTTTACTTCCAAAACTCCTTTACACACGGATACATTAAATAGAGAGGCTTTAAGTTTCGAGGAAAAACCGGTATCGCGTAATATTGGTTCGCGTTCCGATTTGACGACGCGCAATTCGTCCGGTTTTGCTAATAGCGCCGGCAGTATTAAAACTGTGATTCTTACTTTAAAAGTGAAACCGGAAACTGGTGAAAAGCAAAGTAGCAGACCAAAGCGCGTGTTCAAATAAATACGCGGCTACTTGTTTATTATTTCACGACCGCCCCGTCCATAAATCCCGTTGGCGGCGTAACGAATGCTAATTTACCGGCATCATCTTCAGCCATTAAAATCATACCGTTTGATTCTATACCACGTAGTTTTCGCGGTGCCAAATTCGCAACGATGATTACTTGTTTGCCGGTGACTTCTTCTGGTGTAAAATGTTCTGCTATACCGGAACAAATTGTGCGGATTTCAAAACCGACATCTACCGTCAATTTTAAAAGCTTGTCTGCTTTCGGTATGCGCTCGGCTGCAATAATTGTCGCCGTGCGAATATCCGGTTTGATAAAATCTTCGTAAGTAATCGTTTCGCCAAGCCCTTTGTAGAGACGTTGCACCGTAACGTCTTTACCCGAAGTGACTACGTCTGTATTTTCCTTAATGTTTTCTACAACTTGAGTTACCGTTATCATTTCTATTTTATCTTCCGTTCTCATTAATTTTTTAATTTGCGCATCAATCGTTTCATCCGTAATGCGTGTGAATAGATGCAAAGCCTCACCTATAACATGACCGGTTATGATAAGTGGTAGAGACTTGAAACTTCGCGTATCAGCTAAATGCGTTAAAAGTTTTTCCCAATCGCCGTTCTCTATAGGTTTTAGTTTTAATAAATCGCGCAAACGTGCGGATAAAAACGGCATAAACGGTTGTGTCACAATACTCAAGGCAGTGATGATTTGCAATCCTAAATTCAGAACGGTAGCAGTTAATTCCGGTTCCGTTTTGAATTTTTTCCAAGGCTCATTGTTTTGCAACAATTGATTGCCTTGTGTAGAAATATCCATCATACCTTGCAATGCCGTTCTAAAATCAAATTTTTCAATAGCTGTGCCGATATTTTCAATGTGTTGGCGCAGTAAACTAAATTGCTCGCGACTCATCTCTTTATCTGCTTCATTTATCGAAGGAACTTTCCCCTCAAAAAATTTATGCGTCAGCACAATAACGCGATTGACAAAATTTGCTAAGTTGCCGACGAGTTCGTTATTCGTTGTTTCTTGAAAACGTTTCCAAGTAAATTCCGAATCTTGAAGTTCCGGCATATTTTTTATCAAATTGAAACGCAATTCATCTTGTCCGGTCGGAAAGGTTTCCAAATATTCATGCACCCACACTGCCCAATTTTTTGACGTTGACATTTTGTTGCCCTCCAAGTTCATAAACTGATTGGCAGGTACGTTTGTCGGCAGAATATAATCACCGTGTGCTTTCAACAACGCCGGAAAAATCAAGCAATGAAAAACAATATTGTCTTTGCCTATAAAATGTATGAGTGCAGTGTCTTTATCTTGCCAATATTTTTTCCACGCTTCCGGTTCGCCTTTATTAATCGCCCATTGTTTTGCCGCCGAAATATAACCAATCGGTGCATCTAACCAAACGTACAATTTTTTTGTACCACTTTCATCAATTTCCGGCGGCACCGGAATACCCCATTCTAAATCGCGCGTCATTGCTCGCGGTTGCAAACCGCCGGCTAACCATGATTTGCACTGACCGAGTACGTGCGGTTTCCAATCGTCCGGATTATGCGTCTTGGTGTAAGTTTTAGGTTCAGTATTAATTGCGTTCCCGACAATTTCTTCACCTTCATTTATCCAATGCGTTAACCATTGTTCATGTTCGTTGAGTTTCAGGAACCAATGTTTTGTCGGTTTTTTTATCGGCGTTGAACCGCTTAAAATAGAACGCATCGGTGCTTTTAAATCATTCGGACTCAATGTAGAACCGCACCGCTCGCATTGGTCGCCGTAAGCATCCGGATTGCCGCACACCGGACACACGCCTACAATGTATCTGTCCGCCAAAAACATTTGTTTTTCTTCATCAAAATACTGTTCGTTCTCAATGACTTCAAAAGCATTGTTTTTGTACAACGTTCGGAAAAAATCTTGCGACGTTTCGTAGTGCAGAGGTGCGCTCGTGCGGTGAAAAATATCAAACGCAATACCCATCCCGTCAAAAACTTTTCGGAACATGGCATCGTACTTGTCAATAATTTCGCGTGGCGTTAAACCTTCTTTCATAGCACGAATCGTAATTGCCGCACCGTGTTCGTCACTGCCGCACACCCACAACACATCGCGCCCTCGCAAACGCAAATAGCGCACATAAATATCGGCATAAATATAAGCACCGGCGAGATGCCCGATATGCAACGGTCCGTTAGCATACGGTAATGCCGATGTGATCATGTATCTTTTTGGCATAAAATTATAGTCGATTGGTCGGTTAGTCGGTTAGTCGCTTAGTCGGTTAGTCAATTAGTCAAAATTAAGACCAACCTACTAACCGACTAACCGACTTAAAATTTCACAAAGATAATTAGGATTTTGAGAAATTTTATTTTAGGTAGTAACTACTCGGGTTGTTTAACTATGGAATGACAACCTGAATAGTTACGAATTTTTTTCTCTGTCCCAATAAAAACATTTGCACGAATAAAGGAACTTATTTAAAGGTATTTTTGTTTTATAAGTAGAAAAGCTCGAAATAAGTTTTGAGTAGCGAATAAAAACTTACGATTATTTTTTCTACGGTTTTTAATTTGTAATTTCAAATCAATAAAATATCGGATAAGATGAAAAAAATATTTACATTTACCGCAATTTGGTTTTTTTTGTCGTTCACCATTACAGGAAACTCACAAACAGAAAAAGTTTTTGTAAAAACTTTAAATTTGGAAGGTAAAACGATATTGACATTTAATGTGACCGGTAATGTTGAAGTTGTACATAATAATACGAATGCCGATATAGCGCGTATTCAACTGACAGTAAATTTGCCGCATAACGGCGAAAATGTTTTGAAAGCCTGTAC
>JAYTIA010000372.1:0-4564 GCA_043732145.1 Saprospiraceae bacterium | reverse complement strand
GGTTCGTAAAATTTTCCGGCATCGAGTAAAACTTTTTCAGGTATCAATCCAATAAGTTCTGAACCTGTTACTGACACACCATATTTCTCCGCTATTTTTTTACACGCTTCAAAAGCCGTATGAACAGATGTGACCTGTATATTCGTCAAATTCATAGACACTTGTGCGCGTTGATATTCTTCGATATACCAACCGATAGCTTTTACAGATTTGAGATGCGTAGAGACGTTGCAGTGCAACGTCTCTACCTTTTCACGTATTTCTGCCGCAATTTTTTTTGCAATCGAAACGTCTTGCGTATCTAAATTGACATTATATGCCACCAAAAAATCACGCGCACCGATAACAGTGGCACCCGCATTTTGGATTTTGGATTTTGGATTTTGGATTTCAGATTTATTATCTTGCCTAATCGAAAATCGAAAATCGAAAATCGAAAATCGCCCATAATCCGGTTTCCAATCCAGGTGTTTCATTTTTTCTTCTAAACCTTCATACTCACCTTTACGAATATCGGCTAAATTTTTTCGGTGCGTTGCACTTGCAGAATTTTCGTAGAGATAAACCGGAATACCTAATTCTTCACCAACACGTTGCGCTAATTTTTTCGATAAAACAACTGTTTCTTCCATCGCAATATCCGACAAAGGAATGAGCGGACAAACGTCGGTTGCACCGATGCGCGGATGAACGCCTTTGTGTTGCGTCATATCTATTAATTCGCCGGCAGTTTTTATGGCTTGAAATGCGGCTTCAATAACAGCATCGGGTTCTCCGACAAAAGTAATGACGGTTCTATTCGCAGCTTCACCGCTGTCAATGTATAAAATTTTTATAGAGTTGACGGATTCTATTGCCGCCGCAATTTTATTGATGATAGCTATATCGCGTCCTTCACTAAAATTTGGAACGCATTCGAGTAGTTTCATAGGTTTTCGATTTTCGATTGATTAGAATTTAAATCTGTAATCGAAATTCATTACTATTCAAAAGATTTTTTCAACCGATATTTTACAGTTTTTTTTTGTGAACTTTGTGAGAACCTTTGTGTCCTTTGTGTTAAATTTTAACACAAGGTTCACAAAGGTTCTCACAAAGTTCACAAAGTGAGAATAGCTCAAGTAAAATTGTCAAAGAAACACAATCATTCATTGTTCATTATTCATTGTTAATTATTTAGTGCCGGTTCTTTATGCGCCAAAGTAGCTCCTTCCAACAATTCCTCTTCTGTTTTTATATTTCGATTGGTAGATAAATAAATATAGATTGCCGGAATGACATATAGTGTAAGCGTGAGTGCGAACATCAAACCGCCAATAATAACGATACCCATCGAGACGCGACTTTTTGAACCGGCACCGAGCGCGAGCGCAATCGGCAATGCACCGAGCATGGTCGCTAAACTTGTCATTAGAATTGGACGCAAACGCATGGTGGCAGCTTGAACAGCCGCTTGTGCTTTCGGCATACCGCTTTCGCGGAGTTGATTCGCAAACTCTACAATTAAAATACCATTCTTCGTAACTAAACCGATGAGCATAATGATGCCGATTTCAGAAAATATATTCAACGATTGATTGAAAAACCACAACGCAAACGTCGCACCTGCTAAAGCCATCGGTACGGTAAGCATGATGATGAGCGGGTCAATAAAACTTTCGAATTGAGCGGCGAGAATTAAAAAGACTAAAACCAAAGCAAACAAAAAAGCAAAACTCGTATTGCTCGAACTTTCAGCATAATCACGCGAAGCACCGGTTAAATCGGTAGCGAAAGTCGGGTCAAGTACTTTTGCTTGTATGCGTTTCATTTCATTAATACCGTCACCAATCGTTCTATTTGGAGCCAAAGCTGCCGAAACTGTGGCAGAGCGATAGCGATTGTAGTGATACAAAGACGGCGGTTCGGAACGTTCTTCCACGTTGACAATATTATCGAGTTGCACTAAATCGCCGGCTTTATTGCGTACAAAAAGTGATTTTAAATCCAAAGGTTTATCGCGGTTTTGTCTATCAACTTGTCCGATGATTTGATATTGTTTACCGTTCATGGTGAAATAACCATAGCGTAAATTACTGTAACAGAGTTGAAGTGTCTGTGCTACATCCGCTACATTAATGTCTAAAGCTCTTGCTTTATCACGATTGATGGTGACATATAGTTCGGGTTTATTAAATTTCAGATTGACATCGTAATTTGAAAACATCGGACTTTTAGCAACTTCATCCATAAACTTCGGTAATTTATCTGTGAGTTTTTCAAAATTCGGTGCTTGAATTACGAATTGAACAGGTAAGCCACCGAAGCCACCCGTTTGAATCGTCTGTTGCTGAATGATAAAAGAACGCGCCTCGTTCATTGGTCGTGTGCGAGCAGTAATATAATTTGCGATTTCTTGTTGAGAACGTTTGCGTTGATCAAAATCTTTGAGCATCAAACGCACAAAACCGGTGTTTGCACTGCCCGAACCGGAAAAATTCGGAGCAGCAACTGATAAAGCCATACGACTTTCAGGTACACTGTCGTTAATAAAAGTATTGAGTTTGGAAATATATTTTTCCGTAAATTCAAACGTGGAACCTTCCGGTGCCGTAATTACCATACGCATCCAACCTCTGTCTTCAGTGGGTGCTAATTCGGAGGGTAGTTGTCCGTAAAAATACCAAGTCGCCACGCCCATCAAAATAAAAATCGGTATAGCTACCCATTTATATTGAGTAAAAGATTGGAGTTGACTTCTATAACCACTTTCCAATGATTGAAAAAACGGTTCAGTAACGGTATAAAACCAAGTTTTTTTATCTGTTTTACGAATCAAATACGCATTCAACATCGGCGTTAAAGTCAATGAAACAAATGCAGAAATAAGTACCGACCCGGCTAGAACTACACCAAACTCTTGAAACAAACGTCCGACAAATCCTTTCATGAAAATAACGGGCAAGAAAACGGCGGCAAGCGTAATAGAGGTAGAAACTACCGCAAAAAATATTTCTTGAGAACCGAGTATTGCCGCCGGAATCGGTTTCATACCGCCTTCCACTTTTTTATAAATATTTTCTGTCACCACGATACCGTCATCAACAACTAAACCGGTTGCTAAAACGATTGCCAATAAACTCAAAACGTTTATGGAATAACCCATAATGTACATAATAAAAAACGAACCGATAAGTGACACCGGAATATCTATCAACGGACGAATAGCAATTGTCCAATCTCTGAAAAACAAAAAGATAATAATCACCACCAATCCCAAAGCAATAAAAATAGTTTCTTTTACTTCAGAAATAGCGCGTCGCACAAAAACCGTATTATCTAAAGCCATTGTGAGTTTTATATCACTCGGAATTTCGCCCTTCAACTGCTCCATTTTTTTGTAATAAGCATCGGCAATGTGAATGTAATTTGCACCCGGCTGAGGTGTCACTGCAATTGCCACCATCGGTATACCGTTTGTACGCAATAGCGTTTCTTCATTTTCAGGACCGAGCGTCGCTCTGCCAATGTCTTTCAATTTAATTGTACCAAATTCGTTTTGTTTAATGATAAGTTCGTTGAAATCCGATACTGTTTTTAATCGCCCGACTGTTTTCACAACTAATTCCGAATTATTACCTGAAATTTTTCCGGAAGGTAACTCTACATTTTCTTTATCTAATGCTTGTTTAACATCGAGTGGCGTAAGTCTAAGTGCTGCTAATTTTTGCGGGTCGAGCCACAAACGCATGGCAAAACGTTTTTGTCCCCAAATTTGTACACCGGAAACTTCCGGAATGGTTTGAATGCGTTCAGCTAAAACATTTTCCGCAAAATCGGAAAGCTCTAAAATATTTTTTGTATCACTCATGACGGTCATCGAAAGTACAGGATCGCTGTTCGCATCAGCTTTTTGTACAGTCGGCGGTCCATCAATATCAAGCGGCAAACTTCGAACTGCCTGACTCGTTTTATCGCGCACATCATTCGCTGAGGCTTCGAGATCAGAGCCAACTTCAAACTCTACTGTAATCACAGACGAACCTTGGTTACTTGCCGAACTTATAGATTTTATACCGGCAATAGCCGTCAAAGATTTTTCAATCGGCTCTGTTATTTGCGATTCAATGATATCCGCATTCGCACCCGAATAATTTGTGCGCACCGTAATCACCGGCGGATCTATACTCGGATATTCGCGAATACCCAATGAATTAAAGCCAATAATACCGAATACCAGTATGAGTAAGTTCATTACTATTGCCAAAACCGGACGACGTACACTGAGAGAGGAGAGAGACATATTAATTTTGGATTTTAAATTTACGATTTTGGATCTGAAATTCCTTTTACTACCACAATTTTTATTTGAATTGTTTTACTTTCCGAAATAGTTTCTTCTTTCCGGTCATTTACTGCGCTTGGTTTGGGCCAAATATGAAAACCGCCATGCCCCCAACTTAAAGTCCAAGTCCCCCAAATACCGTTTTCATCTACACTGCCTTCATAAAAAACAGTATGAGAGCCGTAATTTTTTGTCAAACTACATTTTAATGCATTCTTATCATAAGTACCGCGCCAACTG
>JAYTIA010000371.1:0-11683 GCA_043732145.1 Saprospiraceae bacterium | reverse complement strand
CAGAAACACGTGCGCGTCGTTCAAAATCATCGAAAGCATTCCGCAAAAGAAAATAGGCGAGATAAATTGCCAGGCAAGTATAAGTCATAATGATTTTTATATCCATGGGAAACGCTTCACCCCAAGTATATTTTGCCCAAAAACCGCCGCTGAACAATCCGAGAAAACCAAATAATACACCAACTTGCGTGTAAGCCGATGCTTTTAAATCTATCTCTTGTGCATCGCTTTGCGCGGATTTTTTTGTTTTATAAAGGTATTGAATGCTGTAATATACACCCATACCAAATAAAGTAAACATCACAAACCACATCGGTACGTGAAAAAAAGTATTGCGAATAGTTTCGTACAATATATTGCGAAAAGGAAATTGAAATCGCCAAATCCTTTGAACATCTAAAGGTATATTCCAAGCAGCTTTACCTTGCGTGGCGTTGATTGAATCTTGTAAAATAGTAATTGCGTCCGGACGTATTGCTTGATTTTTTTCGCCGACGTTGATGAGCAAACTCGCCGCTTCCAATTTAGAAGCCATCGGTAAAAATTTCGGAATTGCAAACGAATACACCGCATGATTATCATCAACCACTACACATTTATTCGATTTTATCGCAAAAGCAACCGTTGAATCCGTTTTTTTCGAACCGTTTTCAATTTTAAAACTGCTGTCAATATGCAACCATGCTATATTTGCTTCGCCGGCATTATTTTTCAAAAAAGCATTATAACATTCTACTTTTAAATCAATCGCTTCACCGGTTTTTATGCTGCTCGGTGTTACAGCCATCACACCTACGCGCAACGGTACCAACAAACCGGCAGTTAAAGACCAAGTTAAAAGTAGAACGCAGAGTATTTTCCAAAAATTATTCATAATATTGGGTATTGGGTATTGGGTAAATTCTTGGGAATTAAGATTTAGAAGCTAATACCTAATACCCAAATTTCATTCTTTCCACAAAAACGGAAACAAAACGAGACACAAAGCTAAAAGAATCGCATCAATACCGAGCAACATAAATATATCTTTTGTCCACGCCGAATTAGATGAAAGTCTTAAAGCATTTTTTGACAGGCTGATTAAAAGAATAAGTATCGGCAAAATAACCGGAAAACTTAAAATCGCCATCATCGTTGCGGCATTTTGCGCTTTCACAGCAATAGCAGCTATGAAAGTAAATGTCACAGCAAAACTAAAACTGCCGAGTATTACTGTCAAAAAATAAATGCCGAGATCTTTTACCGGGCTGTTCAACATCAAAGATAAAGTCAACCATGTCAATAAATTAATAACGATTAAGTTTAAAAATCCATAAATAATTTTTGAAAGCAATATCGCCGTCGGATTAGCAATTTGATAATAATACAATTGTCGCGTGCTGTTTTCTTGCACAAAACTTTTCATCAGAGCATTGATGGAAGCGAACAAAGAAATTATCCAAAAAAGTGTATTCCAAACTGTCGGTTCTGTTTTAACAAAAGATAAATACACGACAAAAACTGACGAAGAGACGTACAATAAAATGCCGCCTAACGCATATTTCTGGCGAAAATCAATCGTAAAATCTTTTTGTAACAGCGTTAGTATTTCTTTCGTCACTTTGTTAGTTATCCGTTATTTGTTATCCGCAATTCGATACCGATGACGAGTAACGGATAACGAGAAATTAATGTCCTCCACCCTTCATCATCTTGCGCGCATGAAAAACGGCGGGAAGTATTGCCTCCAGACATTCTTTCGCACCGGAAGTACTGCCCGGCAAAGTTACTATTAAAGTTTGCGCAATAGAACCGGCGACAGCGCGACTCATCATCGCAAGCGGTGTGCGCATTTGTCCGAACACGCGCATCGCTTCGGTGATACCATCTGCATCGCGTTCTAAAATTTCCTTTACTGCCGCGACGGTGTTATCACGAGGGCCGAGACCGGTTCCGCCGGTGGTGAAAATAAAATGAATATCTTCGGCAACCCAAGCCAAAATTTGCTTTTGAATTTTATCTTTATCGTCCGGTAAAATCGTGTAGTGAACAACGTTTGCCTTGTTCGCTTCAAGCATTTCTTTAATCAACAAACCGCTTTGATCTTTACGCGTACCGGCTGCCGTCGAATCAGAACACACCAAAATTGCGCAGGGTGGGGGAGAAGCGAAAAATCTTTCGCGATCGCTTTTGCCTCCGCGTTTTTCCAGCAACTTAATGTTTCCAATTTCGAGATGTTTGTCAACGGGTTTGAGCATATCATAAATTTCAAGTGCGGCAACAGAAACCCCCGTCAACATTTCCATTTCAATACCTGTTCTGCCGATTGATTTTGCTTGACCGGTAATGACGATGCCGGTGCGTTTCAAAACTTCTTCCGGAAAAAAATGGGCGTGTTTCTCTGCGTTCAAAAATTCAAACTGTACATCCATCCCGTCAATTGTTACGGGATGACAGTGTGGCAATAAATCGGGTGTTTTTTTCGCGCCGATAAAAGCGGCTGCGCGTGCTACATCGAATAAATTACCTTTCGGTAATTCGTCGCGTTCAATCAGCGACACCGTTTCGGGTGTGCAAAAAATAATACCGATAGCTTGTGCGGTGCGTAGCGTAATTTGCTTAAAAGTTATATCGCGCATTTTGAGAATTAAAAATTGAGAATTAAGAATTAAGAATTAAAAACTAAGAACATCCCAATTAATTTTTAATTTTTAATTCTTAATTAAATACTCATCGCGGTTGAAACTCATAACATCCGATGTCCGGTTTCATTGCGTCACGTACTTTACTGTCCAAATCAATAAAAATATTTTTTTGTACGAGGGCTTGATTGTGTGCCAATGAAAGTGTATCTAAATGATAATCGCCGGTATTGGTACTTTTAAAAAGTTTATATCCGGCGGCAGTAGTTGTAGCGTTTATGCAATTCTTACAATTATTTAAAAAATCGGGCGTATTATCCGGTTTTAATAAATCTTTCACGCGCACGATGCAATTATTAAAATTGTAAAGAAAATTATTTTTATCGGTAGTAGCGTTAAAAAAATTAAGTTCATCGTCTTTACCGCCGTAAATAATGCAATTCGTCATCGCTAAATTTGGACGATAAACTTTGGCGCGATTACAGCCGCCTACATCTGTCGGTTCGTAGCAACGATAATTATTTGTCGCTAATGCAGCATTTTTTGAACCCAAACTCGAAAAAGTACAGTATGTAAAATTATAATCGCCGCCAAACTCAATTTGTAAAGCGTTGACTCCGTTGTTATAAATCAAACAATTTTCGCCGGTTATTGTGCTGTGTTGAGACAATAAACCGCTGCTTGCGGTATTATAAATCTTACAATTTTTCAAAGATAAACTTGCCGCCGAATCGGTGCGTATGCCGACACGCGAATTGCGAATAGTTGTATAATTAAAAATATTGCCGCGACAATTATCACTCATAATTATTCCCGCCCATTGATCCGGTATGTCAGAAAATTCGGGTTCCAATCTGTCACCTTGAAAAATAATCGGATTCTCTTTTGTTCCAAACGCTTCAATATGCGCATTTGGTAAAACATAAATGATACCGTCGCGATAGTTTGATTTATCTGAAAGTTGTCCAAAACCGCCGTGCGTGTAAATTTTTGTACCGGCTGCAATGCGCAAAGTACACGAATCAATAAATAAAACGCCGTAGATAACGTAAGGTTTTTTATCCTTCCATTCAATTATTTTTTTTTCGACCCCGCCACTCAATAACGCCAAACCACCTTTACTGAATCTGTCCGGAATATAATTCGCATTTTGTCCCCATGCTTCTACAACTACTTTTTGAGTATTGCCGTTTGTCACGAAATTTATATCTTCGTCAATAACAAAAGGCGAATCGCTCACAGGTGCGTTCGGATTTACGGCAACGGTAACAAAAACATAAATACTATCGTGCGGTGCAATATCAATATTAGAAAATGTTTTTGCCGATATACCATCTACGTTCAACTTTGCAATCGTATTTGTTTTCTGCGTGATGCTGATATTAGAAATTCGCAACGTTTGGTCGTAATTGTTAAACACTTTGAAATAACGCACTGCCGAACCAACACTCGTAAAAACGGTATCAATGCGTAAAGTATCGGATGAAAATTTTAATTTGGCAGTTGCATCAGTTGAAAATACGAGATCTTTTCTACAAGCGTTGCCAATAAAAAAAAGTAAAAATATAAATATACTGCCGATTAAAAAAGTTAGGATTTTTGTCATTTTTTTTATTCTTTATCCGTTATCGGTTATTCATTATCTGTTATCGGTAATTTTTTTAACTATTCATTTTTCAATAAATCACCGGATAAAATACAATCAATAACGCGTAACGAATAATTATTCTTAGTTCTAAACGTATAAAGTTAACACAGCGTTTATAGACTGTAACAATTTTTTGAATTATTTGCTCTCGAGATTGTTCCGTTACTGAAACTATAGTCCGTAATTTTCTTCTAAAAGACCGAATTGTTTAAAATGGTGCCTGAAATGTCGGGCGTGTGCTTGTATCCATTCTTCGTAATTTAATTCGCCCATAGTAAAATGTTGTGCTGTAATGCCTTTATGTTCAGTATAATAATCATCGAACCGTTGCATTTGTTGAAAAAAAAATAATTTGGCTTGTTCTATGTCCGGAAATTGTACCGGCACAGGTTCTTCCGGCACGGCATCCACACGAAAAGAGCGTGGCATAGCAAAATCTTTTTCAAAATAGCGCATTTTTCTATAAGCTAATTTTTCCGGTTCCGCATTCGGCAGAGCAATAAACCGTCCGTTGGAATGACTGACCACAAAAGCTAAATGCTCTACCATTTGTTGCGCATTCATTTTTCCCCACAACGCGGGTGTATCTTGATGTAAGTTGCGCATCAAGATGGGTACTTCTTCGTATAAAAACCGGTGAAAATCCATGTAGTGGCAATTTGGAAAGTGTGATAAAATTACGCTCAAAGTTCAGCAAGTTTTTTTTCAATTTCTATTAAGTTCGAGAAAATAATTATTTGATAATTAATTGCTGCTTCGCCGCATAAAAAAAAGTTCCCGCAACACGCCTTTTCGCGAACCGAAAACAGTAAGTAAAAAGTATAAGATAATTAATTACGCTTAATTTTTAATTAATAACGCTTCCCGTTTCCTCATCTAAAGTCACCAACAAATAATCATCAATTTCTTGTTGCATTTCTTCTACATGGGAGATAATACCGACGATGCGATTTTCTTTTTGCAATTGTTTAAGCGTTTCAAACACGATTTGTAGTGATTCTCTGTCCAAAGAACCGAAACCTTCGTCTAAAAAGAAAAAATTATGGTGTGTATTAGTAATGGCTTGAATATTTTCTGCCAAAGCAAGCGCAAGCGACAATGCCGCTTGAAAAGTTTGTCCGCCCGAAAGTGTTTTTACACTGCGCGTTTGCCCGTTGTTCATCATATCGCGGATGATAAAATTATTGTCGTCCGTTACTTCCAAACGTAAATGATGGCGCGTGAGCGGCATAAAACGTTTGTTGGCGGTCAAGCACAAATTTTGCAAGTAAACCGTCGAAGCATAATTGACAAAACCACTTCGAGCAAAAAGTGATTTCATCGTCGCTAAGTTTGTGGCACGATATTCCCGATTTTGTACATCTTTTTCTGTCGAAATTCTGCGTTCCAATTTTTGAAGCCAATCATTTATTTCTACTTCAAGCACTGCATTTTGTCCGGTGAGTGTTTCGATTTGAAGCATCAGTGTTTCAATTTGTGTTAAAATTTCAGTGTAGGCATCAGCATCAAATTTTTCGCCTTTAGTTTCAATTATTAATTCAGCCAAACGATTCTGCAACGTTAATTTATTTTTATCGAACTCTGCGATTTGTTTTCGCGCTTGCGTAATATCAAACGCTTTTGAAAGAAAAATTTTCAATATCCCTAAATCGCCGAAAGGCGACTGAATTATTTTTTCGTCTAAACTATTTTTTATTTTTTCTAAAAATAGAACTATTTGAGTTAAAGCATTATTTTTTTCCGAGACAATACCTTGCAATTTATCTGTTTCGCTTTTTAGTGTTTGTAATTCTTTTTCCGATGAAATATATTTTTTAATGACCAATCGAATATGTTTTTCTAAATTTTCTGCTAACGATTTCAAATCTTCAATTCCAAGTAAGGACACTTCGCGAACTGTCCCTACTTGGAATTGAAGATTTGAAATCGTATTTTCCTTTACAGCTAACTGTTTTTCTAATTCGATAATTTGTTTTCTCAAATTTTCTTCTTCACTATTTATCGCGTACATTTTTATATCAATCGTTTCAATTTCTTTTTTGAGTTTTGAAATTTTTTCGTTGAAACGATTCGCTTCATCTCTGATTAAAATAAATTCTTGAAAATTATTTTTTGAAAAATTATTTTCTGAATTTATTTCAAGATTGTTTTGTTGAAAAAAATTCTGAAATATAAATTTTTTTTCGTGTAGCCGGTACCTGTCAACTGTCAGCTGATAGCTGTCAGAAATATTTTTGATTTGCATTTGCAACTCTTTGCCATTTTCAAACATTGTTGCCATCTCGCGTTCAAATTGATGGAGCGTATCAATGGTTTTTTTGTGTTGTACAGCTTCTGTTTCTGCTTGTTTCAAATGTTGGCGCAAAACGCCAACATTCATTTTATTCGGATGATGCACCGCACCGCACAACGGACACGGAGAGCCGTCACTCAATTCTGCCGAAAGTGATTCTAGTTTTTCATTTCCATAAAGCACCGTGATATTTTTTTGCAAAGTTTCGGCGTATGCAATGGCATTTTTGAGTCTATCTTTTATTAGCAATACACAAGCGGAAAGTTTCGTAGAAATATCGGCATCAATACCCAATCTTGGAAAAATATTAATGATAATATTTTTTTTTCGGTCATCTACACCTGTAAATCTTGCTTCCAATTCCGCTTTTTGTTTCGACAGCGTTTCCAAATCTTTATTCAACACGTTGAATTCATTGAACCAATCAGCAATAGCGTTCAATTCGGAAAAATCGGGCGGATTTGCAGATAGTGCCTCGTGTTCAAGCACAAAAGGTGCTTTTTGTTGCGCCAATATTTGTTTTTGCTCTACAAATTGTTTTATTTGAGCACTGGTTTTTTCAAGTTCAGTTTTTAAATCTGCTAATTCTTGTTCAGATTTTTTTATTTTCGCAAGCAATTTATAATCCTCTACTTCTTTCAAAATTTCATCTTTCCGCTCATAATCGTTTTGAAAAATTGCTTGCGCCGTTTTTATCTCTAAAGTTTGTTTTTCAAGTAATGTTAATTGTTTTGTTTGCGCCAAAACATCTTTTTGTTGAGCGATTTGTTCATCAGTCTTCAATTGAAATTGTTCGTACAGCGTTTTAATATCCGTTAAATAATATTCGTAATCGGCAATTTTTCGGCGCAATGCTTGCATATCGGCATCTTTCCGGTCAAGTTTCAAAATTTCTTTTTCCACCAACGCCATCGCCTCCATTTTTTCTTTTAAACGCTTTTGCGTCGCCTCGTTTTTTTGACCGCTTGCAAGTTCTTTTTTAGTTGCGGTTAAATCCGATTTTATTTTTTTCAGAAGTTGTCTTTTTTCTTTGATGCCGGCGTCCGACACTTCGCCGATTTCGTTGAGTTTTTCTTTTAAAATCAACAGCGCGTTATTATTTTCCGTTTCCAAAATCCTGACATTTTCTTCCAACTCAAATTTTTCGAGGTGTGGGAAAATATCTTTAATCATCCGCGTTCTGTCAGTGTTGCCAAGATGCAAAAAATTTTGAAATTCATTTTGAGGAATAATTACGGTTTGGCGAAAGTTTTTCGCTTCCAATCCCAAAATTTTTGCGGCATCAAACGTATCTGTAGGCAACCAAGTTCCATCTTCTTGCAAAATCGAATGACGAAATTCAGGTGTGTTTACGCTGTCAAAGTGTCTTTTATTGCGTGTGGCAGTTACAATTATACGGTAAGTGTCTTTTTCTGTTTTAAAAATAAAATCAATCATCATCTTCGCGGAACGCAAGTTCATGATGTTGTAACTGCGTCCTTTGCTGTCCATACGCGCTACTTCGCCGTATAAAGCAAACATCATCGCTTCAAGTATGGAAGATTTGCCGCTACCGACTTTTCCGAAAATACCGAAAATGCCGCCGCGCATCAAACGCGTGAAATCAATTGTCACTTCGTTTTCGTAAGAATAAAAACCTTGAATTTTTAAAGAGATTGGAAGCACCGCGTTTTTTTAGTCGTAAAAATAAACAAATCCCGATATTTTAGATTATAATTTGTATATTAGTATTTTCCTTTTTCAGAACTTTATTTGAACAAAGTTATGAAAATTTATTAAAAAAAGCATAAAGTGCTTCAATTTGCATAGCCCCACGAGAACCGCGAAATAATTAAATACAATTTTTACAACTGCAACGTATTTATTTGCGCGATTGAAAAACCGCTTGGCGGTTTCTGCTCTAAAAATTTATATTTCATTCTTCCTCGAAAGTATCTCATCAAACAAATCCAAAAGTTCATCACCCGGTTTTTCTCCTTTGTGTTTAAATTGATAATATTCTTCAAAATATTGTTTAATCGTTTTATTACCAATTGAAGTAGTATTTAAACCATTTGAAAAAATACTATCGTCTTTGATAATCGGAATAATCGGCGGCACAATGCCGCCGTGCGCCTCATACAATTGTTTCGTCAGAGTAGGGGAGAGGGCGGTTTCGGAAATAAAACTCAAGCGAATTAAATTGTCCGGATGTTGTGCAAGCCAATCGAGTGCAACGTTGACATCATCAAATGCAACGGCTGAAAGTTTTTTCGGCGTTTTGAGTGCGACGCGTTTAAAATGCGCTAATTCATTCGGTTCTGCATCAACGATGATGACATATTTTTCTTGATCGGTTTCGTTGAAACTATATGCCAACGGACTACCCGAATACACAAAAGGTGTCAATTTTTTTTCAACTACCATTTGCAAATGAATATGCCCAAGAGCAACATACTGAAATTGTTTCGGAAAATTTTCCGTATAAATCGCCGATGCACCACCGATGCGAATCGGTTTTTCGTCGTCCGATTCAACCGGTATTTCTCCGCCTTTGCGCATGATGAGCAGATGGGCAACTGCTATATTCACACCGTTGCCATCGGCATATTTATCGGCAGAAATTTGCCATTTATCGGAAAGGAGTTGGCGCAATTTTTCGTCTGTATCTTCGGTGCCGAGAAATACTTTCAAACGATTTTCATTCACGTAAGGAATTGCAAAAATGCGTAGCGGATAATCAAACTTAGGCAATTTTAATTCAATAAATCCGACATCGGAGCGCGTGATTTCTAATCCCGTAGGTAATTCAAACGGCGAAACAATTGTATCCGGAAATCCAATGAAGACAATACCGCACTCCCGCGCAAAATGTTCCGGCACTTCTACACGCTCCGGCGAATCGTGATTGCCTGCTATAGCAATCACGGGACGCTCACCATTTTTAGATAAATTTTTGCACGTTTTGTACAGTAAATCTATACTTTCATTCGGCGGATTAAAAGTATCGAACAAATCACCGGCGATGATAACGGCATCAACGTTTTGCGTGTCAGCAATGCGTTCAATTTCTTCAAGCACAATAATTTGTTCTTCGTGCCGACTGATTGTTTCCAATCGTTTACCTAAATGCCAATCGGCTGTGTGGAGAATCTTCATTTAAAAATTTCATCTAAAATTTTATACCTATATTCAATACCAAATTAAAAGGGTAAGATGCAGTATAAGTAATATCGCGTTCAATTTCCCAGCAACTCCACATTCACAATTTTTCGCGGCAACCAGATGCGCATTTCACCGATACCTCGATTGCAACGCGCATAAAACGGAATTAAAGTCAAAGGTTGTTCTTGGCTGTTTATTTTTGTCCCGTAGTCTTCGATATTCACTGCTATTGCTTTACTTTTTACAACAACTATTCCGTTTAATAAATCTTTGCGATATTCGGTTGTAAACGTGGCATTATCGGCTAAAACAAGGTTGCTTGCGCGATTATTATTGTCAGTAAATTCGGCGCAATAAACAATCGGACCTCTGAGTATTGCCGTTTTTCCGATATCGGATTTTACATTTTCGCTAGCAGAAACGCGACGCACTTCCATCGGTAAATTCACTTCAACGACATCGCCTTTTTGCCATGCTCTTGTGATAATCGCATAGCCTTTATCGAGTGTGTAATAAAATTCTTGTCCGTTTATTTTTATCACGGCTCTTTGATTAGAATTATCTGCGAATTGATATAAGTTAGTCGGAAAGGCTTCGTTGCGCGCATATCCCGGAATACGTACACGTAAATTAAAATTATTTTTGTCGAAACTATTAATAATAATTTTCACGACACCATCCCAAGGATAGTCACTTTGTTGACTCAAATTTATTTTAGTACCGTTGTCTAAATTAATATGTGCGGTGCTGCTCGAAAACAAATTGATATAAACGTCATTATCTTTTTGTGCATACATATAACCGGGCAAAGAAGGGATGAACCTTACAATATTTGTCGGACAACAAGAGCAACCAAACCATGCTGACCGTGCCGATTCGCCTGTAGCTTTTCCGGATCGCGTATTTGTTTCCATCGGATTTGTGTAAAAAAATCCTTTGCCGTCAAGACTCACACCCGATAAAAATCCGTTGTAAATAATGCGTTCGATGATGTCGAAGTATTTTCCGTCGCCGTTCAACAAAAACATTCTGTAATTCCAATAGGCGTTGCCGATAGCTGCACAAGTTTCGCAATATGCTTCTTCATTCGGTAATTCGTAATCGCCGCCGAAGGCTTCGCCGTTATCCGCTGCACCGATACCACCGGTGATGTAAGTTTTTTTTGAAGCGGCGTTGAGCCAAATTTTATTTATCGCATCAATATATCCCTGTTCTTCGGTTAAGGCTGCCACATCAGCCATGCCTGTATATAAATATGAAGCGCGTACCGCATGACCAACCGCTTCGGTTTGTTCCGTCACCGGTTTATGATTTTGCCAATACGAACCGTTTTCCCATAAATCTTTGCTCGTCTTTGAAAATTTTTTTCCAGTTCTACCGCGTGCATCAATAAAAAATTTAGCTAAAGTCAAATACTTGTTATTACCGGTTATGCGATACAATTTCACCAAACCCATTTCAACCACTTCATGTCCGGGTGCAACCATTTTTTTTCCGACACCAAAATTCGCCACTAACAAATCTGCATTTTTCAGAGCAATATCCAATAAATTTCTTTTTTTCGTTGACAAAAAATGCGCTGCTGCTGCTTCAAAGAGATGCCCCGAATTGTATAATTCGTGGCTTAATTCTTCTTCGTGTTCCCAACGCGCTTTGCCCATCCAACTGTGACCGCTCAAAGAATCAATGGAACGCGCCGTATATAAATAACCATCGGGTTCTTGCGCTTTTGCTATGATGTTTATGAGTGAATCACATAATTTATCCAAATCGGCATCCAGAAAAATCTGCAAAGAGTAGGACGCTCCTTCAAGCGTTTTATAAATATCTGTATCATCGAAAGGATAAATTGTACAAAATTTTCCGGAATGTGTGGCAGCATTCGTAAAATTTTTTACGCGTCCGGTCTCTACACATTTTGAAAAATTATGTGGAATACTCGATTTTCGGTTGATTTCCATGCGGGGCAACCAAAAA
>JAYTIA010000370.1:0-1657 GCA_043732145.1 Saprospiraceae bacterium | reverse complement strand
GCGGCTAAGGTTTCCATTTGCTTGCGCAGTTGATCCATTTGCCGGTCAGTTTGTTCGTACATCGCTGTCATGGCATTGCCTTTAATGCGTCCTTTATCTTCCGGTCTAATAACTGCACCACCCGCCGAATGTGCATACGGTAAAAGTCCCGGGTTAATCGCCACTTTATCGGGGTCTATCGGATTTATAAATTCTTCCGGTTCTTTTTTCTTTGCCATGATTTAATTGAGTCGGTTAGTCTATTATTTCAAAAACCTAAACGTAGAAAAAGGTATTTGTGTTTAGGATAAATCAAAATTAAATACGCAATTAAATAAAATTAATAACCCTCTTTCATTACTTTTCAAAGGATTGGTAAACGTTTGGCATTAATCATGCTTTGTGAACTTTGTGAAAACCTTTGTGTCCTTTGTGTTAAAATTAAACACAAAGGACACAAAGGTTTTCACAAAGTTCACAAAGAAAATTACAAAAACCGGTTGAAAAAATCTTTTAACCACCAATAACTTCATTGTACGACACTCAATTAATTTTTCGCCCATTTCAATATTTTCTCAATGCAGTTATCTGTTTTAAAGACGATGATGTAAAATCCTGATGATAAATTATTTTCCAATTGCTCAAAAGTATGCGTGTAATTACCCGACGATAAAACACCTGCGTTCCATGCACCGACAAGACTGCCGTTGATATTAAAAATATCGAATTGTACCGCCGTTTGTTGTTCCAATTTAAAAATCACCGTAGGATTTTCACTGCCGGGATTTGAACTGACGGAAACCGCCGTTAATGCTTTATTAACCAAACCCGAATTCTCGCCGCGCAAACAATTCTCGCCGCTTTTAAAAATTATTTCTTGCCAATTTCCGGAGTCATTAAAAGTATTTACTACATCGCAAATTGCTCGTACTCTTGCCACATATCGCGTACAATGAGCTAAATTTTTGAGCAACAGTGTAGGTGTTGAAGTTGAAATTATTTCACTCCAAGCCGTATCTGTTAGCGTACGATATTGAATTTGATAACCGACCGGCAAATGAGCCGCATTCGCAACAGTCCAAGAAAGTTGCGTATCATCGCCGGTGTTTGTGCCAGTTAAATTAGCGATTGGGTTGCACGCAGGAAAGCACGATACTTTCATATAACCGCCTCTCGCAGGAGAATGAATATTATTGTAACATAAAGTACTTACTCCAAATTCGTAAACTTTGCAAGGTTCTAAATTTTTGAATTTTGTGGTGTAATTACTATTATTTATAGTGTCCCGAATCCAATCCCCATCAATCGTATCCCAAACTCGACGGTATTGAACAATAACTTTTGAAAAATAGGTCGGCGTAAAAAAAATGCCGGAAAAATCTGCACAAACAATACTTGAATAAGGTGAATGATAGATTGTATCTTGTTTTGAGTTATAAAAATAAGAATTTGGATAAAAACAGTTATCAACAAAAGAAAAACAATCATCGGAGTAAGTGCGAAATTGTGTGGCAGGACTTGGTGCCGAAACCATACCGTTACAAACGGCTCTGACGCGAACTTCGTAGTTCGAACATTGTTTTAAATGTGTTAGGTATGCTAAAGTCGTCGTCGTAGAATCTCGTGTCCAAAAAACTTGTGAAGTACTGTCGCGGTACTCTACATAATATTTTGAAGC
>JAYTIA010000369.1:0-1658 GCA_043732145.1 Saprospiraceae bacterium | reverse complement strand
CAATTAAAACACCGCGCGCACGCCAAGTTGTTTTCAATAAAAAATTCATTAAGCGCGCATACCCGTTTTGTACTTTAGGCCAGAGGCGATTTTGAAATGCCTCAGACATGTCGTGCAAGACGAATTTATTCAGCAAAAATAAGCCATACATCGTTAAAGCAAAATTACCGAAGCCTTTAAAGCCGCTTACATAACTCAATAATGTGATAACTGCAAATACGGCACTTGTAATAAGGAAACCGCGTGTTATTTTTCTTTGATTTTTTGAATCTTCTGCTGTGTGCGGTTTCATAAAATCAACGGCAAAAACCGGATTAATGATATAGGCGACTATCAGAGACGAAAATAAAACGATAATCATTGTGATAGGAATGTAAAACATAAATTTCCCTATCACCCCTTGCCAAAACGCTAACGGAAAAAACGGCGCGAGCGTTGTTAAAGTACCGGAAAGTACGGGCAAGAAAACTTCGCCGGCTGCAATTTTTGCCGCGACTTTTATTGGTACCTTACCGTTATTGAAAATACGGTGCGTGTTTTCTATTACCACAATTGCATCGTCAACGACGATACCGAGTGCCAGTAAAAATGAAAACAAAACCATAAAATTGAGGGAGAAAAATTTAAAACCCAACAATCCTGTGAACACTGTCGGCTCAACTAAAAGTGCAATTGCCATTGAAATCGGTACTGACATCGCTACAAAAAGCGCGTTAGTAGTACCCATAAAAAACAATAAAATAATCGTAACGAGTATGAACCCGATAATAATTGTATTGATTAAATCATGCAACTGCGTACGCGTTTGACGTGCCGTTTCTCCTGTAAAGACGACATCTAATTCTTTCGGAAATTCGGTTTCTTTAAGTTCTTTCGCAATATCTTTTATTTCGTCGGTCGCTTTAATTAAATTTTCGCCGGAGCGTTTTATAACGTTGAGCGTAATAACGTTTTTCTTTTCCAATCGCGCATAACTTGTTGCGTCGGCATAAGTGTCTCGTACTTCTCCGATGTCGCTCACTTTGACGATAGCACCTGTACCGCCGCGAATAACGATATCATTAATAACTTTCGGATTTTTAAATTCGCCGGCAACCGTAAAATTGCGTTTTACATTACCCATTTCAACCGTTCCGCCTGAAAAAGTTAAGTTTTCTCCTGCAATAGCGCGTTCAATATCCGTGAGTGTAATATTGTTTGCCGCCATTTTATTCATGTCTATATTCACTTGAATTTCGCGTTGCGGCGCACCGATAATATCCACGCGTGTAATTTCTTTTAAGCCCTCAATCTTATCTTTCAGAATGTCGGCATATTTTTTTATTCTATCCAAACTCAAGTTGCCGGATACGTGAACGTTCATGATCGGCTGTTGCGATATATCAATATCTTGAACAGTGGGTTTATCTTTTAAATCTGAAGGTAATTTTGATTTGTCAACGGCATCTTTCACGCGCTGCTTAGCCGCTTGTACATCTTCGGTCGTATTAAATTCGATCATAGTGGTCGAAAAATTTTCGACCGAATTACTCGTAATTTTTTTTACGCCGGAAATACCTTTACACTGCTTTTCAATTTCTTTGGCAATGAGCGATTCCATATTTTCCGGTGATGTGCCCGGATAAATAGTGTTTACCATAATTTGCGGAAAGATAACC
>JAYTIA010000368.1:0-1661 GCA_043732145.1 Saprospiraceae bacterium | reverse complement strand
CGAATACAAGAAAAGATATACCTTATATCAGCGTTGAACTTATCGGCGGCGGCTATTATGGCGGCATTGATCCGGTGATAAAAGATTTTACGCGCATCAACAGCGACGGGCGTTTAATTCACGAATTCCAAACCGTTAATGCGCCGTTGCATCTGGTGAAAAAAAATATTTCGCGCACCGAGTTGCAACAATTTGCAGAATTCATTTCCGACAATAAATTTTTCGATATGCAGCGTCTCTACGATTGTAACTCGGAAGTGTGCGAAAAAAGAAAACTTGTAAAACCCACACCCATTCCGTTGCGTCTGATGGTTTGTTACGGCGATAAGAAAAAAGTAATTACGATTTCTATTTGGGGTGAAGACAATCGTAAAATACACTATGTCAATTATCCTCAGGCATTAGATAATATCATTGATGCCATTCAGAAATTAGCAAATCGTCCGGATGATGCGCGAATTGGAAATGTGGGTAGATAAAGAAAAATGCGCCGAGAAAAATAAATTTTCTCGGCGCATTTTTTTCAATCCTTACAAATTCAAACTGTATTTATTCAAGCATTGAGCGATTTATTATACCGATTTATTAAAATTACTGAACCTATAACGCCCGTTATAGATAAACTCACGGCAATAAATTCTGCTTGGGTGAATGAGATGCCGAAATAATGAAACTTACTGTTTACGCGAATTTTTTCTATAAAAAAACGTTCTAAGCCGTTTAAAATAAGATAAATCATAAACAATAAGCCCGGCGTACTGATATGTTTGCGAATTGACCACAAAAAACCGCCGATAATAAAAGCCATAATCGTTTCGTAAAAAGGTGTCGGGTAAACGCCCGGTGCTAAATGTTGGAAATATTCTGCTTTTAAACCTTCAATCGGCACGCCTTCATGCACAACGTTTCTCGGAAAATCATACGACCACATCCAATCCGGCAAAAACCACCACGACGGTTTTGCACCGGAGGTAATACCCCAATCACCGTCACCAGCCATTTGGCAACCGATACGACCGACACCATAACTCACAATTAAACCCGGCGCAACGGCATCAATTGTATATAAGGGATTCATTTTCAATTTTCGTGTGATAAACCAATAAACCACAATAAACCCGATGATGAGTCCGCCGTAAATCGCTAATCCACCCGGACTAAAAAAAACGTGAATCGGATCGTGTAAAAAGTCCTGAATGTCTTTAGCACTTTCAAAAATAGCAAAAATTTTCGCGCCCAACATACCGCTGATAGCGGCTACAACGGTAATATCACCGACGCGCTCGTGCGGATAGGTTTCACGTAAATTACCTTTTTCATCTTTGATTAACTGGGGCGTATATAAATTTTTTTTGCGTTTCAGTTCTAAAAAAAGTAAATAAGCAGCGGTTAAAAACGCCAATGCCAGAAAAAATCCGAAAGTTTGTATGTAACGTGTAATATTGTCATAGTCGGTGCCGATTAAGTCGTGCAGCACATAGGATAGATTTGGATACATTTTTTATTTTTTAGTTTTCAATACCGGCGTAAAATTAATCTTTTATCGGCATAACAAACGTAAAGTATCTATGAAATTTTTAGCAGTAACTTGGTGCATTTTGTTCAACTAAAACCGACAATCGTTTGAATATTTTTTCAGCCACTTTTCTTTTTCGGCATAA
>JAYTIA010000367.1:0-4597 GCA_043732145.1 Saprospiraceae bacterium | reverse complement strand
CGGGTTGGGAAGGAAATCCGTGTAATATGCACCTCAACGGTTTAGCCATTGATATAAAAAAAGGCGTAAAAGCGGCAGACTTAATCGGTTTAATTTTTCATACAATCGGTGTCAGCGACGGTATTTCGATGGGAACAGACGGTATGCGTTTTTCTTTGCCGAGTAGAGATATTATTGCGGATTCGATTGAAACAGTAGCTTCGGCGCAATGGTATGACGGTATTGTTGCAGTCGTTGGTTGCGATAAAAATATGCCCGGTGCAGTAATGGGTGTCGGTCGTTTGAATCGTCCGGCTATAATTGTTTATGGCGGTTCAATTGCGCCCGGATCCTATAAAGACAGACCATTAGATATCGTTTCAGTTTTTGAAGCACTCGGACAAAAAAAAGCCGGAACAATTTCCGATGAAGATTTTAGCGGTGTTGTTCATAACGCGATTCCCGGCGCCGGTGCGTGTGGCGGTATGTACACAGCTAATACAATAAGTTCAGCGATTGAAGCACTCGGCATGGCATTGCCGGGCGATGCGTCAAATCCTGCCGTCGGTAAAGATAAAAAAGAAGAATGTAAACGTATTGGTAAAGCCATGCGCAACTTGTTGGAAAAAAATATTTGCCCGCGTGATATTATGACAGCAAAAGCGTTTGAAAATGCAATGACGCTTGTCACCATTCTCGGCGGTTCCACAAATGCCGTAATGCACTTAATTGCGATGGCAAAATCGGTAGGTGTAAAATTGACCATTGATGATTTTCAAAGTATCAGCGATAAAACACCTTTCTTAGCCGACTTAAAACCGTCCGGAAAATATGTTATGGAAGATTTATGGCGTGTCGGCGGTATTCCTGCGATTATGAAAATGCTTTTAAAACGTGTCATGATTCACGGCGACTGTATGACTGTAACAGGAAAAACAATTGCTGAAAATTATAAAAACGCACCGGATTTGCCGGAAGGACAAACAGTTATTAGACCTTTTGACAATCCGATAAAAGCGCAAGGGCATATTCAAATCTTGTACGGGAACTTAGCAACGGAAGGTTGTGTGGCTAAAATTACAGGTAAAGAAGGTTTAGTTTTTACAGGGGTTGCAAGAGTTTTCGATTCTGAAAAAGCCGCAAATACTGCTATAAGTGACGGAAAAATTTTACCCGGTAATGTGGTAGTGATAAGATATGTGGGTCCGCGTGGCGGTCCCGGTATGCCCGAAATGTTGAAACCAACTTCTGCCATCATGGGTGCCGGACTTGGTACGAGTGTTGCACTTATTACAGACGGCAGATTCTCCGGCGGAACGCACGGTTTTGTTGTCGGACATATCACGCCGGAAGCACAAAGCGGGAAAGGTATTGCACTCGTTCAAGACGGAGATATTATTACGATTGACGCAGAAAAAAATAGAATTGATATGGTCAATATTTCCGACGAAGAATTAATGAAACGCGCCGCCGCATGGAAACCTCGTCCGATAAAAGAAACCAACGGTATTTTATTAAAATATGCACGCAGTGTTTCCACAGCAAGCGAAGGTTGTGTGACAGATGAATTTTAGTTTAGTTAATAATTGATGTTTGATGGTAAATAACCGTCAACCATCAACCATCAATCATCAATGTTATGATAAAACCGAACGCCTATCATACAGAAAAATCGAGTGCGGTTGCACCCGAAAAGAAAAAAGAAACCGTGACCGTTTCGGGTGCAGAAGCAATATGTATGTGTCTATTAGCCGAAAACGTAGATACGATTTTTGGTTATCCCGGCGGAGCCATCATGCCGTTTTATGACGCATTGTATCATTATATGGATCGCATCCGGCATATTTTGCCACGCCATGAACAGGGTGGAATCCATGCTGCTGAAGGTTATTCGCGTGTAACGCGCAAAATCGGAGTGGCGATTGCTACTTCCGGTCCGGGTGCTACTAATTTAATAACGGGTTTAGGTGATGCACTTTTAGATTCTACGCCGTTAGTTTGTATCACCGGACAAGTGCGTGCGAATTTATTAGGTACTGATGCGTTTCAAGAAACCGATATTGTCGGGTGTACTTTTCCGGTAACGAAATGGTCATACCAAATTACCAATCCGCGCGATATCCCGGAAGTATTTGCAAAAGCGTTTTATATTGCTAATACCGGTCGTCCGGGTCCGGTATTGATAGATATTACGCGCAATGCACAAGTTGAAAAATTCGAGTTCAGTTATGAATCGAAACCATATATTCGTTCATATCATCCGGTGCCAAAATTAAAACATGAGGCTGTTGTTGCGGCGGCGAAACTCATTAATGAAGCAAAAAAACCGTACATTCTTGCCGGTCACGGTATTCAAATTGCCGGAGCGCAAGATGTTTTTAGAATTTTTGTAGAAAAAACAGATATTCCCGTGGGACACACTTTGCATGGTCTCGGCAATTTACCAGCGGGACATAAACTCAACGCCGGTATGTTGGGTATGCACGGCAATTACGGTGCGAATGTAAAAAATAATGAGTGCGATGTTTTAATCGCTATCGGCATGCGTTTCGATGATCGCGTTACCGGAGATTTGTCGCGATTTGCATCGCAAGCACAAATTATTCATATAGAAATTGATCAAGCAGAAATCAATAAAAATAAAAAAGCCAATGTAGCTATTCATGCAGATGCAAAAACTGCGTTGGAAGCCTTATTGCCATTGGTGAAAAAACGTTCGCACAAAGAATGGATTCAAGGATTTAAAGACTGTGATAAAATTGAGTATAAAAAAGTCATCAAACGCGATTTGAATATCGAGCAAGCAGAAACGTTGCGCATGGGGCAAGTCGTGCGCGAAGTATCAAATCAAACGAAAGGTGAAGCGTTGGTTGTTGCCGATGTCGGTCAACATCAAATGGCAACCGCGCGTTATTATCAATTCAAACACATTAATCAATGGATAAATTCCGGCGGTGCCGGCACGATGGGTTTTGCTTTGCCGGCTGCTTTCGGTGCGCAATTGGCTTTTCCGGATCAAGTCTGTGTAGCTTTTATCGGTGACGGTGGTTTTCAAATGACTTTGCAAGAGTTGGGAATGTTCACCCAATATGAAGTTAACGCAAAAATAATAATTCTCGATAACGAATTTTTGGGTATGGTGCGTCAATGGCAACAATTGTTTTTTGAAAATAGATATTCATCTGTTGCTTTAAAAAATCCGAACTTCGTAAAAATCGCTGAAGGTTTCGGCATGACAGGAAAAAAAATTACTAAAACATCTGAATTAAAAGATGCAGTAGCAGAAATGTTGGCATATCCGGGTCCGTTTTTGTTGCACGCGATGGTTGGTAGAGAAGATAATGTTTATCCGATGGTGCCCGCCGGTGCTTCGGTATCTGATATAGTTTTAGAATAAAAATCGTTATCGGTTTTCCGTTATCGGTTATTCGTTATCCGTTTTTAAAATATGGTAACGGATAACCGATAACGAATAATGAATAACCGATAACGGAAAACAAAAAAAAATGATCAACCAATATACACTTTCCGTTTTTACAGAAAATCGTGCAGGCGTAATGATGCGCGTCGTCATGGTTTTTACGCGCAGGCATATCAACATCGAGTCATTGACCACTTCTCAATCGTCAATGGATGGCATTTTTCGTTTTACTATCGTCGTGAATACAACAGAGGATATGGTGAAAAAATTGGTGCAGCAATTGGATAAGCAAATCGAAGTGATAAAATCTTTTTATTACGAAGATGATGATATCATCAATCAAGAGTTAGCTTTATACAAAGTGCCGATTGAAGCCTATCAAGAACCCGGCAAAATGATTAAACTTCTTCGCAAACACAGTGCGCGTATTTTAACGGTTGAAAAAGAATTTATAGTGATAGAAAAAACCGGTTTGGAAGAAGAAACTGAAGCCCTTTTAAACGATTTGAAAATTTACGGTATATATGAGTTTGTGCGTACCGGTCGTGTTTCTATCGCTAAACCGATGGAGCAATTGAATAACTATCTGATAGAAATGAAAATGAATTTGAGTAATTAATAATTGACGATGGACAATGGACAAGTTAAAACAACCGTGTCGGCGGTTTCATGTTTATTTGGTCTTTATATTTATCTTAAATCACTCTTGGTTTTGCAAAGAAATAAGTTTTTCGCAATAAATTTCTCTGAAATCAGTCTCGCTGACCTTAAAAACAATTAAAAACGGATTGTCGTTGAAAGGGATATTTCTCTCACTGTCTTGTTTTTGTTGAATTGTTTTCCAATTATTACACAGATAATTTGCGATGGCGTGCGTGGCTTTGTTTTTTATGCCACAAATAAAATAACAGTTAAGAACTGTATCATTCGGTAATTTAACCGGCGTTTTTAATAAAAAACCTACATCAAAATTATCATTACCTTCATAAAAATCTGACCAAGTATTTTGTTGCAAATTCTGATTAAAGTACTTAATGCGAAAGCGATAAGGTTTATCTTTGCATTCAATCATTTTAATCGCTTGGTTTTCCAAAAACCATAGAAAAAAATAATTAGAGAAAAGCCCGATGGAAAAAATACAATTGATTTTATTCAAGTACAAATTCGTTTCATCGAAAACAAAGGCTTCATCTTTCA
>JAYTIA010000366.1:0-11789 GCA_043732145.1 Saprospiraceae bacterium | reverse complement strand
CAGTATTACACTTTCCGGAAATAATAACGGCGGCACTTTTAGTACCGGCGCAACAACACCGACCATACAAGTAAGTACAGCCGGCGATTTTTTTATAAATAATTCAAATGCTTGCGGAACGGTCACTTCCAACCATATTATTACTACAATCACTCCTCTAGCCGTTGCGTCAGTCATTACGGCGAGTGGACCAACAACATTTTGTGCCGGCGGTAGTGTTACATTATCCGGAAATAATAATGGGGGCACTTTTAGTACCGGCGCAACAACGCCTTCAATAGTTGTGACAACAAGCGGCGATTATTTTATCACCTCTACAAATAATTGTGGCAGTGTAACATCTAACCATATTATTGTCACCGTCAATCCGTTGCCCGATTGTACTATTACAGGCAATAGTGCTATTTGTCAAGGTCAACCAACGCAACTTTGCGCACCGGCAGGTTTATCAAGTTATTTATGGAGTACGACTCCGCCACAAAATACGCAGTGCATTACGGTTACGTCTCCGGGAACTTATTCAGTAACAGTTACTAATTCAAACGGCTGCATGAGCACTTGCAGTAAGTTAATAGGTAGCGGTGGCGCTTTGCCTACGGCATCTATTATCGCAGCAAGCGGACCAACTACCTTTTGTGCAGGTGGCAGCGTTATTATTTCCGGCAATGTTGGTGGCGTTTTTAATACCGGCGCAACAACACCTACTATAACAGTAACTGCAAGTGGTGATTATTTCGTAACCAACACTACCGCTTGCGGCACTGTAAATTCAAACCATATTATAGTTACCGTCAATCCTTTACCTATTCCGGCAACGATTTCAGCAAACGGACCGACAAGATTTTGTCTGAGTGGCAGTGTAGTTCTTTCCGGAAACACCGGCGGCGTGTGGAGTACGGGCGAAACAACGCCGACAATTACAGTAACCGCGCCCGGCAATTACTTTGTAACTCTAACCAATTCTTGCGGCAGCGTGAAGTCAAATGTGATAGTTGTTACCGTTGATAATCCGCCGATAGCCTCTATCATTTCAAGTAACAGTAATTCGAATACAATTTGTCAAGGTTCAAGTATTATAATCTCCGGTAACAATGGTGGCGTTTTTAATACAGGTGAAACAACTCCGACAATTACAGTAACGAGACCGGGCGATTATTTTGTAACGACTACGAATGGTTGCGGTTCGATTAATTCGAACCACATACAAATAAATGTTTTACCTGCGCCACTTGCACCGGTAAGAAAAGATACCACAATTTGTATCGGCGGTAGCGTACAACTTGGCAGTGCTCCTATTGCCGGTCATACGTATTCGTGGTTTCCGATAATCGGATTGAGTGACCCGAATATATCTAATCCGGTTGCACAACCTACTACTACTATGTCTTATGTTTTGACGGAAACAATAACCGCCACAGGATGTAAAGCGTCAAATCAAGTGACAATAAATATCTCTGTGCCGGATTGTTCTATCACGAGCAGCGGATCAATTTGCAAAGGTAAAACGACAACACTCTGTGCGGCGACAGGTGCAACCAAATACAATTGGAGTACCGGCGAAATGACGAATTGTATTGTAACAAATGCCATTGGAATTTATACGGTAACTGTTACCAATGCACTCGGTTGCGTCAGTACTTGCAGTAAATTGGTTATCGGAAGCGACACTTGCAAATTAGCTCTTAATATAGTGGTGACGCAACCGATTTTAGAACCGGGCAGTGCTTCAGGTGCAGTAACGGTTAACGTTACTAACAGTACAGGACCTTTTACTTATTTATGGAGTAATAATTATCACGAACAAACGATTGAGCATTTAATTGCCGGCACTTACACGGTGACGGTGACTGATAAAAATTGTTGTGCAGGCATTGCGACCATAACTATTATTCAGCCTGTTTCATGCTGTACAAATCCTATTAATGTGGGTTCAATTACAGGTAGTCAGCAAATTTGTAAACAATCGGATTTAGTACCTATTGTTGAACTTACGCCGGCATCAAGTGTTGCGGGGGACGTGTTAGAGTATATGTGGATGTATGCAGTTATACAAAGTGATGGCACGTTGTCCGATTTTCAGTTAATACCCGGTAGCGGTAATACTAAAAATCTAACCGTTTTTCCGATAATTAATAGTACTACTGTCATTATGAGATGCGTGCGTAGTAAATGCTGTTTTACTTTTAGAGAATCCAATCGCGTGGTTATCACGCCTATTATTGACGCGCGTATTGAAGGTCCGAGCCTTGTTTATCTAGGTTCGAAAGCTACTTATTCAATTGCGACCAATATGGGTAACTTTCAAGCGAGTTGGCAAATATTTTTTTCGTCGAACTCAAGTGGTGGCGGAAATTCTATTACCACTCAATTTTACAACACCGGATTGCAAACAGTTCGATTGACTGTATCAAGTCAAGGTTGTGTGCGTCAAATTCTTAAAACTGTAAACGTCGTTTTACCTGTAAATGCTTTAGCATCCGACAAAAGCAATGTAAGGGCTTATCCGAATCCGGCAAAAAACAATTTGCAAATTGAAAGGATGAGTGCCGCTAATATGCTTGAAGGCAATATCGAAATTTTCAATAATTTTGGTCAATTGTTATTTTCTCGTATTTTTGAAAAAGATCAATTTCACACCGAAATAGATTTAAGCACAATGCCGACAGGTAATTATATTTTGCGCGTGATTACATCTGACGGTGTATCGCAAACGTTGAAAGTTACTAAAACGGAGTAGCGGATATATTGAAACATGGGTAGGACCGTGAAGAAGAAGGTGTTAATGACATCGCACTGACAACGAACGGCAAATAAAACTGAAAGCTTAATTGATATTTTTATGGCGATGTATTTCTTTTGAGAAATATGTCGCCTTTTTGCTTTAAGCGATAAACGGGTGTCGCGATTCGGAAAAACGAAAAGGTGATGCGGCAAGAATAGACTGTTGATATTTCTTTTATTGCATAATTAGAGTGCCACTAATTTTTTATCCTCATTCACAAAACTTTGTTTGTAATCCGTAGTACTTAAAACCGTATCATATAAACCGACTGACTCGCCATCGTGTTTATTAATGCCGATGTATTCTAAACTCGCATCTTCGTAGCGTTTGAATTTATAAACCGCATCATTCATTAAAGCACTGTTGAATACACCGAGACTGACGAGCAATTCAAAATCTTTTACCGACAAAGCCGTTACTTTTTTGAACAGTCCGGGTTCAAGTTGTGTAATAACATCTTTTAAACTTTTTTCTCTGAAATCGGTGAGGTATAAAAACACCGGTATGCGCGTTGCAAATTTGATAAGTTTTTCTTGAATTTGTTTGCGTAAATTTTTGTATTCTTTTTCTTCGTCCGACAGTTCTTTTTTTTCGTCTTTACTGAGTTCTCTTTCGTTTGCTTCTTTTTTGGTTTTTTTTACCGCTTCCGATTTATTGATGATGGTTTCTATTTCTTGATTCAAATTTCTGAATCCTTCGATACGCATCAATGCCTCCATCGCTGCTTTGTTGTTCATCAAACGTTGCAAAGTATTATTATCCACGTTGACGAGCAAAGCACTTTCCCAACGGCGTGCTAAAAGTGTAGCGGTTGTACCGCTCATTGCCATATCTAAAATGCCGGCGGCATCTACTTGTTTCATCGAACTGCCGTCGTAAGCGAGTACCGGTAAAAAATGAATAAACTCTGCTACTTTTTTTTCCGGATTCGATTCATCTACGTTCAAACGGCAACTGTAATCTGCAATTTGTCGCAGGGCGCGGTCGGGTGCAAAATCAAAAACATAACAGGTTTCTTTTATTATTTCTTCTCTATTCGGTGATGTACTGTCCGGATTTTTTATTGTCCAAGGCGTTTGAACGCGGAATGCTGCCTGAAAATACGTTTCCGGACTCGATGAATTGCGGAGCATTAAAATACCGGTCCATGGTTTTACGGAAACGCCCGTTGTTAATTTACCGCACGAAAGTGCAATCGTTTTTGTTTTCAACGGATTGTCCATTGCTTTTAAAATCGGCGGCAAGGCTTCGACACCGATACCGGCACTCGTGCCGGCAGCAACTACAATGTCATAATCGTGATAAAATTTATTTTGCTTTTGTGCCATTAAATTTTTCATAGCTTGACACGCTGCTACTGTCGGCAAAAACCAAAACGTGTGTGATAAAATTTTTAATAAGCGCGTATCCGAAAAAGGCATGGGTGGTTTTTCCGCACCTAATTTTAAATTATCAATCGTTGTTTCCGAAAACGCACCGCGAATTAAATCCAACCATTTTTGAACTTCGTTTTCATATTTAAACTTTGCCGATGCACCCATGCCTTCAGCAGAAAAGAAAACATTCAAATCAAATTCGTTGAACTCGCCTTTCATAGCAATTTCGCGAATAGCATCCGGTAATTGATACGTCAGCATTACCATGCGCGGCAATGCGGCGTAAGGATTTTTTTCGCCTTGCCAAAGTTCTTTTGCGCGTTGTTCATCGGAATAAGTCCAATTGAAAATTTGTTCTTCAATAAATTCACCGGAGGCAATTGCTCGAAAAGGTGTGCCGGACAAATACAAATAAGCGTTGGTCGTGATGGGCATATTACCTTCATCGAAAGATTCTAAAGTTTTGTCAAAAAATTCTACTTCATCTCCTTTTTCGATTTTGATGGCTTCTTTATTATCAAAAAGCCCTTTAGAACTGTCGCGCCAAGCACCGTAATGGTATTCGTCAAAAATAACGCAATCCCAATTGATAGCGTGTACCCATTCGTTTCTCGTTTTTATACCGCCCGCATCATTTGTGCCGAGATAATCTTGAAAAGAACCGAAGCAGACAAACGGTTTTGTTTTGTCGGCAACTTCGAAATGTAAACCTTTGCGCGAAATAAATTGCCAGCCGGCGAAATCAATATGTGTTTGTAAATCTTCTTCCCAAGCACTTTGTACTGCGGGTTTAAATGTGAGTACCAATATTTTTTTCCATCCGGATTTTTTTGCGAGTTGATACGCGGCAAATGTTTTTCCGAAACGCATTTTAGCATTCCAGAGAAAGTGCGGCGTTTTGTCGGGGTTTTCTTTTTTGAAACTATTAAAATAGGCTATCGTTTTTTCTACGGCTTGCGTTTGTTCCGGACGCATTTCAAAATCGAGTATGCGGTTATCTTCGTTTTTTTCGCCGCTTTTTATGGCGAGTAGAGCTGCAATTACTTTTTCTACCGTACAAGCAAACCATTCGCCATCCGGATTTTTTATACCTTGTTTTCGTAAATGCCGATGCACATCGTAATCCGTAAACGCACTGCCATCGTTGCGCATCGCCGACATTTCTAAAACAATTTTGTACGGCAATGCCCCGGGTTTTATAATCGGATATTGTTGTGCCACCCGCGTTTGTGCATCGCGTGTAGTGAAACCAATTTTGAGCAAACCTGTGTATTGCGGGTGCGTATCTTCGTAGGCATAAATGGTTGGCGTTGCGTCGGGTCGAAGCGGAAAAAATTCTTTATTCATTGATCAAAATTTTGGCGCGAGTAGAAAGTATTTTCGGCAATCGCAATAGCACGGTGTAATTTTTCTAATAAAATTTCTTTAGAAGGTAAAATGGTGAAATAATCTGCCACTTTAATATTGCTTTTCTCTAATTGAAGCAATTCGACGTGTTCCGGATTTTTTCCCGTGCATAAAATTAAACCGATGGGAGAGTTTTCGCCTTCAACTTGTTCATATTTTTCTAAATAGCGCAAATACAGTTCCATTTGCCCTTTGTATGCTGCATCGAAGTCTGCAATTTTTAAATCTATCACTACCAAACATTTCAGCCTGCGATGAAAGAATAATAAATCCATTTTATAATCGCGATTGTCAATCGTTATGCGTTTTTGCCGTGCCATAAATGCAAAATCAGAACCCAATTCAATAATAAATCGTTGCAACTCAGCAACAATTGCAGTTTCTAAATCTTTTTCTGAATACGGGTCCTTTAATCCTAAAAAATTTAAAAAATAAGGATCTCTGAAAACTAAATCCGAACTCAATTTTTTTTCGTCGCGCAGCATTTCAAGTTCATTTAAAATGGTTTGCTCAGGTTTTTTACTGATAGCAGTACGCTCGTAAAGCATAGATTGAATGCGCTCTTGTAATTGCCGAGATGACCATTTCTCTATTTTACACATTTCGGTATAAAACATGCGCTTCAGCGGATCGTCCATATAAATAATAGCTCTTAAATGCGTCCAACTCAATTGTATACGCAGTGCGTAGACAATTGATTCCTCGGCATAAACGCTCGCAAATTGCATACACTGTCTTAAATGGCGTTCACTCCAACCATTTCCAAACTCAAGTGTTAACTGATCTGAAAGCAACTTTACAACTTGTTTGCCGTATTCGGCACGCACATTATTTAGAACTTCTTCATTGATGCGTTTCCCGACACTCCAATAAAGCAGCGTCATTTCTGAATTTACAGTAACAGCAACGCGCTCTTTGCTTGTCGTTATCAGTTGCGTAATCTCTGAAACTAAACCGGATACTATTTGTTGTTTGTGTTCCATTGTTTTGTGTTTTATTTTATATTTTCCATCGGGCGTATCATTGAATCTATAAACGCAATTTCTTCCGCCGTTAAGCCGTATTTTTTGTACAGCTTTTCGTCCGTCCATGATTCGGTGAAGTCTTGGAGGGGAACAAAAGTGTAAACTTTGCTCGTGGCGTGTTGAGCCGGTTTGTTCAACAATACTAAGAAGCGTAAGAATTGAGTCATTAAATATCCGGCTAAATTAGTGGCTTTTTTTTCATTATTAAAAACACCTGCAACTAAATAAGTTTCTGTACAAGCTGTATTTGGACCAACGACAAAAGGTTTTCCGAGAATTGGGTGAGGGAAAGCATCACTTCCACTTCCTAATGGAGGAATAAGGACTTTATAAAAATTTAAAATGTTGACATTACTTGTTAACTCTTCTTTTTTTACATAGCCGATACCTCCGTTTTGATAAAGAGTAACAGCATCAGTAAAAGGTTTTGTTTTCCCATGAAAATTTGTTCT
This sequence comes from Saprospiraceae bacterium, assembly GCA_043732145.1. Lineage (GTDB taxonomy): Bacteria > Bacteroidota > Bacteroidia > Chitinophagales > Saprospiraceae > JAAFJT01. The sequence goes on along the minus strand of JAYTIA010000366.1, from coordinate 4,747 downwards.
TAATCCAAACGGTTTACTTGAACTTATTTGGCTTTTAAGTGATGGTTCATTGAAAACTCGAACTTTTTTAAGTATTGATATGGCTTCATTGTATCTGATAAAAGTTTCAGCGTTTTCTTCCAGCAAAGGTCTTTCTTCAGAAGATAGAATAGAGTTTTGTTTATGTGTAGTGACTTTACATAAACCGGTATTATCTCTATCCCATAAAAAATAACATACACCACCTTTAATTTGAACGCCGGCAAAACAATCAGTAGCAACGGGAAAATCATGTATTTCTCTTAACCTATTATCTTGTAACATTTCTGCCCTGAATTCATCTAAACCTTTTCCGCCGGAATACCAACGCGCCGGTATAATCATAGTTAAATATCTCGGATTTAATTTTTTCGCTTGTTGTACAAATCGTTGATAAATTGGAGATGCACTTCTTCCGAATCCTTCGTCACTTAATTGATAAGGCGGATTGCCCACAATGACATCAAATTTCATATTAAATAGTTTTTCCGGCAGGTCGGTGTGAATAAATTGATAGGCGTAATTTTCAAGCGCGTCTTCGCGGTCGTAAACATCTTGGCTTGCACCGCAGAAACTGCATTTGTTGTTGTGCCAACGGTGTTCGGTGTGTTCAAAAATAATATTGCCTTGTTCGGTATCGAAAGTTTCGCAAACGGAGTATTTGCCGTTCGCGGTTTTAGAACAGTATAAACTTCTTCGCGACAACAGCGACGTGAGTTCGGTAATGGCGATGCCGAAAATTTGATTTTTATAAATATGGTTGGCGCGTTGTTGCGTGTCGGGTATTTGTTTTTCCAAACCGATCATCAAACGTTTTGCAATTTCGCGCAGGAACACGCCGGATTTACAAACCGGATCGAGAAACGTGGCGTTCGGATTTTGCCAGAGTTCGGGCGGCAATAAATCTAAAATTTGATTAACGAGATTGGGCGGCGTAAAAACTTCGTCGTTGCTCAAATTGGCAAGGCAAGTGAGTACGTCCGGATTATAATTCGTTTGAGTTGTCGTCATCGCCAAGTTTTAAAAAATGGATGAGCGGATAGTCTGCCACCGGTGTCGGAATAAATGCCAGATCGCCCAAATCGGAAAATAAATTCATGCCGTCAATCGGTTGACTTTGCAGTAAGTTTGCCAAAGTATAATCGCGTCGTTTAACAAGACTGCCGTTAACGGGACTCCATTCCGAAAATACAATCGGTGCTGCTTGCGCGTCGGGTGTTTTTAAATTCAACGCATCACCCCACAAAATGTTCCGGCTCAAAATAAACCGCACCGATTTTTTGCAAGCCTCTTGCACTTCATGCTTAAAATGTTGCTTATAATGTTTTTCAAGAACCAAAAACAAACGCGCCCGACACTCTTGCACATTATCCGTCAAAATATCTACGCCGTAAATACTTGATACGGCAGTGACGGCATTGCGTTCCCATTCCAACCGGTTTTTTTTGTAACGACTGTCAACAACCGTTAATTTTCTCCTGAGAATTTTCACCAAAAAATTGCCCGTACCGCAAGCCGGTTCTAAAAAACGCGATTCAATGCGTTCGGTTTCGTGTTTTACCAAATCGAGCATCGCGTTCACTTCGCGTTCGGAAGTAAAAACTTCTCCGTGATCTGCGACGCGCTTTTTAGATTTTACTTGTTTGTCGTTGTTTGTCTCTTGCATTATTTTCAAACTTCAATAAGGTGTATGTCTTTAGTGTACAATTTGTGAAGATGACTAACTCCAACCTTAGTTTGGAGTACTTGAATAAAAATATCCCGGGCTTTAGCCGTGCAAGTAGTACAAAAGTTTTTGGCTAAAGCCTAAGATTTATTTTGGTTGACTCCAAACTAAAGTTTGGAGTTAGTCAAACCAATTTATTGAACGCTAAACACTCACAATGAACTTCAAAAGTAATAAATTTAATTTAATTATTTTTTTATGTGTGAAATTTTTTCAAAACGAAAAATTTTCAAAACGAAAAAAAATTTTCAAAAAAAAATTTTCAAAACGAAAAAAAAATTCGGAACCACACAACTTAAATTTGAAGTACAAAAACCGCGAAGCAGTTGTTTCGCTCATGCTAAATATATAACTCTCTTCATTTAATCTTTTGCCTTCTTACCATGAGTTCTTTCCAAGTAGTTAAAATAATGCCTTCTTTTTTTATAAAATCTTTTAATTTCGGGTCCATCATGGCTAAGAAATCGCCTTTGCGCGTGGCACTGTCTTTTGAAATATAGTGATAAATATTGCTCAAAACGGTGCAATGAGCAATAACCATCGTCACGCCGGGGTTTAAAGATTTCAGCATCTCCATGTATTGTTTTGTTCTGAAAGATTGTAAATCCTTATCCTTAATATTTTTATTTTTAGGCGTTTCCCAACCGTAACTGTCCGGATATAAATCATCGAGTACAGGTAAACCGGCTTGCCACAATTTTTGTCCGACAGCTTGAAATTGTTTTATCTCTTCGGGTTTAGATTTTCTCAATTGACCGATTAAAGTACAATGTCCGCCGGGAAACATCACCGGAATTTTATTTTCCATACCCACTTTCAGATAACGTTCCAAGAAAGCCGGCGTAGCAAATAACGTCCCCATGTGCGAATCCAAATGTGTCGGCTCAACACCGAATTGACGAAATCTTGCTACTTGTGCGCGCATTTCGGTTTCTACTTCATCGGCGGTGGCGTGTTTCACAACTTCTTCGACACTGTGGTGAAATGCGCCTTCGTTATCAACGAGTCCTTTTACTTTTTCATTTCCCGACAACGGTTGCCAACGATAATTTTCCCATTCGGAAGTTAAAGTCAGATGAATACCCGCATCAACATTCGGGTGCGCTTTTAAATAGTGCATAAAACCCGACACCCAACCGCAAGGCATCATCACACTGACGGAATTAGTGATACCGTGTTCGAGCGTTTGTATCGCACCTTCATTCGAGTCATAAGACATACCGACATCGTCTACGTGTAAGATCACCACTTTCGCACCTTTCGGATAGCCTAATTTTTCCGCATAAGTTTCGGTTTGACTGTTCGCCGAAGTTGAAACAATTAAAAATAAATAGAGTAATAAGTGACGCATCATTTGTTTTGATTTTAAAATTTCTGATTCCTGAATGTAAAGTTAAATCATAATTGAGCCACAAATTTAATCGAATTTGTGTGTGTTGGTGATAAACAAAGCGTCTGACCAAAATTAAATTGACAACAAATCGTGCCGGCTTCACCGGCAGAATGGCTTAAAAGGAGCGGCGCACTTTTTTTAAAAGTAGTCACATAAGTGCGGGCAAGAATTCTTTACAATTTTATATCAAACACAACCCCTTTTTGAAATATTCCACCCGAAAATTCGTCTTTTACATTATCGCGTTAGTTCACATCACTTCTGACCGATAAGAAATTCATGTCTTTTTCTCGATTACTTTTTTGGGCGTGGCGCGAAAGTCGCCGACGTATTTTGCGTTTATTTTTGTTTGTCGCGAGTATTACTGCGGGTATTGCGGGTTTGGTGGCGATAAATTCGTTCAGTGAAAATTTACAATCGGATATTGATAAACAAGCCAAAGAACTTTTGGGTGCGGATATCAGTGTGACCGGTTTAACGGCTCCGCCGGACAGCGTTACAAAAATTTTGGACAGTATTCCCGGTGAACGCGCTCACGTGGTGAGTTTTGTGAGTATCGGACTTTTTCAAAATCTTTTGCAACCGCGTTTGGTGAACGTGCGCGCGGTGCGCGGAAAATATCCGTTTTATGGTGCCATAGAAACTAAACCCGAAAAAGCGGCAGACGAATTATTGAAAGATAATAATGCCTTGGCGGATCAAAGTCTATACGCGCAATTCGATTTGGTGCGCGGCGATTCGGTTTTAATTGGCGGCAACAGTTATGAAATTATCGGCAGCGTGATTTCTTCGCCCGGAAGAACAGGTATGCAAGCAAGTGTGGCTCCCGCAGTTTTTATTCCGATGGCGTATCTCGATTCGACGAGTTTATTGCAACGCGGCAGTCGCGTCGAGTACAGTTATTTTTATAAATTACCGGCAACTGCGGATGTCGAAAAAATTTCAAAACGTTTCAAAAAAAGATTGGAAGATGCCAAGTTCACGATAGAAACAGTCGCGGACAGAAAAAAAAGTACATCAGAAACTTTTCAACGCCTCACTACTTTTTTCAGACTTATCGGTTTTATTTCTATTTTACTCGGTTGTTTAGGTGTGGCAAGTGCCGTCACGGTTTTCGTTCAAGAAAAAATTCCGACAGTGGCTGTTTTGCGTACAATCGGTGCAAGCGGAACACAGGCGTTTACACTTTTTTTGCTGCAAATTGCTTTTATGGGTTTGGTCGGCGCGGTTGTCGGCGCGGCAATCGGTTCGCTCATTCAATATACACTGCCGATTATTTTAAAAGATTTTTTGCCGATTGAAAACGTCAGTAATGCTGTTTCATGGAAATCAATTTTTCAAGGCATCGTTATCGGCGAAATTATGGCGGTATTGTTTGCCTTGCCGCCATTGCTTGCGATTCGACAAACTTCGCCGATGCGCACACTGCGCGTTCAATCCGACGACGAACCGCAGCAACATGATTTTTTAGTGTACGGCGTTTATGCACTGATTGCTTTGTTTACCTTAGTTTTTACGTATTGGCAAACGGGTGATGTGCGCAACAGTATTTATTTTATTGCCGGCGTATTATTCGCATTCGGAATTTTATCCGGCATGGCTTGGTTGCT
>JAYTIA010000365.1:0-1678 GCA_043732145.1 Saprospiraceae bacterium | reverse complement strand
CGTCTACTTGCACTCTATTGGCATTTTCTCGATTATCTTTGGATCTATTTGATGGTTTTCTTTTGGGGGAATTATTTCTTTTAATGGTTGATGGTTGAAGTTTGAAGGTTTTAAACCACCAATCATTAACCTTCAACTATCAACCGTCAACCATTTTATGAACGACTTAACGAAAAAACACGACAAGCGTATTATTTGGATACATTGGTTGAGTGCCGTACTCATTTTGACAATGATTCCGACCGGAAAAATTTTGCGCGATACGAGTATCAGTTCTACTAAACTTTTATTGTATCAATGGCACATAACTTGCGGTATTTTGGTTTTTATAATGACTATTTATCGCTCTTATCTTTTTTTTACGGCAAAACGACCGCAGCGATTGGAAACGGGTTGGTACGTTCATAATACCATCATTGTTTGGGTGCAACGTCTTTTTTATATCGCATTGTGGGTTTTAGGAATTTCCGGATTATTAACTATTTTTATCGCCGATATTATTTCACCTGTGCTTCAAAATAATTGGCAAAAACTGCCGCTCACTGTTGACGTTGAAGTGTTTGAAGCACATGAATTTGCCGGTAATTTAATGATTTTTTTATTGATAGCACACGTTGGTGGTGTAGCTTTGCACTATTACAGATTTAAAGAAAATGTTTTGAAGAGAATAATTTAGTCGGTTAGTAAGTTAGTCGGTTAGTCTAATTTTAATAACTGAGACTAACCGACTAACCTACTAAAAAGATTAACCGACTAAGCGACTAAACACAATGAAAATAATTTTTTCAGCCGGTGGCACCGGCGGACATATTTTTCCGGCAATTGCTGTTGCCGATGAATTAAAACGGCAAATACCGAACGCAGAAATTTTATTCGTCGGAGCCAATGGTAAAATGGAAATGGAGCGTATACCGACTGCCGGTTATCGCATCGAAGGATTGAATATTGTCGGCTTTCAAAGAAAATTTTCTTTAAAAAATATTTGGCAAAACCTCAAATTACCTTTCAAAATTTTGGATTCTATGCGTACTGTGCGGCGCATCCTGAAAGATTTTAAACCTGATGTGGCAGTTGGTTTCGGTGGATTTGCTTCCGGTCCAACTTTACGCGCTGCGGCACAAATGTCTATTCCGACAATTCTTCAAGAACAAAATTCTTATGCCGGTGTGACGAATAAAATTTTAGCCAAAAAAGCTCAAGTAATTTGCGTCGCTTACGAAGGTTTAGAAAAATATTTTCCCGTAGAAAAAATTGTTTTAACCGGTAATCCTGTGCGCTCGGATATTATAAACGTCACAACAAAACGCGCCGAAGGTTTATCTCATTTCAAATTAGACGGCACAAAAAAAACAATTTTTGTTTCGGGTGGCTCACTCGGCGCACGTACTTTGAACAAATGTATCGAATACAACGCAATTTTTTTTAAACAACACACAGACATTCAAGTGATTTGGCAATGTGGTAAAGTGCATTACGAATCGCTAAAAAATTGTGAAGCTGCACAACTGCCTAATATAAATCTTATGCCGTTTGTTCAACGCATGGATTTAGCTTATGCCGTTGCAGATATTGTAATTGCTCGCGCCGGTGCATTGACTGTTTCTGAATTGTGTTTGGTGGGTGTGCCGACTATTTTAGTGCCCTCGCCAAATGTTGCGGAAGATCATCAAACAAAAAA
>JAYTIA010000364.1:0-1680 GCA_043732145.1 Saprospiraceae bacterium | reverse complement strand
GTCTTTATCACGCCGTTAATGGCTACGGAGCAATAGACTTGAACGGCAATTTAGCACGGTTATTTGTGAAAGGCAATACGCAATTTGTCGGCAACACTGTCTCGTTGTCGTCAGAAGGAAACGGCAGTATGTACAGCGAATTGGGTTTAAGTGCTGCATACAGTATCAACGACAATTTCACGATTGGCGGGCGCGTAAAATATTTATCGGGTATTGCAGCTGTTTTTACAACGCGAAAAAAATTCGATGCCAATTTCGACGCACTCGGTGCGTCACTCAATATTAATTCCGATTTTGCTTTGCAGACTTTCGATGAAAATAAATTGGGAGGCATAAATAATGCTACCGATTTATTGTCGCACGGTTTATTCGGCTCCAATTCCGGCTATTCTTTCGATTTAGGCGGCAGTTTTAAAATCGGTAAAATAAAATTAGCCGCAAGTATTATCGATATTGGCGGCACTATCAATTGGACAAACAACGGTAAAACATACAGCACATCCGGCAATACAGTTTACGTCGGCGACAACGCCGCCAATTTTTTTAATGCCGATAATTATAAAACATCATATTATATTGATACGCTGAAAAAATATACCAATTACACCGAAACGAGTTCGGCAAAATATACTCAGACTTTACCTTTACGAATGTATTTGAGTGGCAGCTATCAACTCAATGATACTTGGACTTTCGGTGCGCTTTTCTACAACGAAAGCAACAGTGTCAATAACGGTGTCGGATTTACAATAAACGCCGCCGCTCAAATCGGAAAAATACTCAACTGCGGATTGAGTTACGGTTTGCGCAACAACGCGCTCGATAATTTAGGTCTACACGTCGTTTTGAAATTAGGTCCCGTTCAATTGTATGGCGTGACAGACAATTTTACGGCAGCATTTCGTATTTATGATGTGAAAACGGCGAACGGTAGAATCGGGATGAATTTGGTATTTTAGGAACGTGAAATTAATTATTTTTTTTGCGACAACAAGACCACCAACGTCGCTTGTTCCGGACTCACGACTTTATCAATGCGGCATAAAAATTTTGGTTGAATTTCTGTGGGTTCGGAAAGTTTTATTTTATCTTTCAATGCCTCAATCGCTTCAGCCCATGCGGTAAACGGTGCTAATTTCGGCGACATTTTCGACATATCTTTGAATTGTTTTACAGCCAATTGAATCCAAAAACTATCCGGTGCATCCATGAATTTTCCATGAATAATAAAAGAAAATTGTTGTTGAATATCTTCGCAACCGGATTGTTCCACTTCCAACAAATAATTATCTTTAAATGCAACCATCTCTATACCTGTTCCGTCTTTTACTTGAAAAAAATGTTTTTTTACATTGTGCATCGTATCGCTGAAAATTGCCGTCGGATCTCCGTATTTACAAGGCGCAGTCGTTTTTGCTTTACAACTCGAGAGGATGACAAATAAAATGACGATGGACAATGGACGATAAATGATGGACAATAGAAGGTGGACGACGGACGACAGACGACGGACAGTGAATAATTGAAAATTCATTTTGTGTTTTAGATAGTAATCAACGTTTCCGGTAAAGCAGTATTTTTTCATTTTGTAAAGTTTGTTGTAATTATCCTTGTCTATTGTCCGTCATCCATTATCCAATTTCAATTTTTCATTACCCGCGTGTCTTTCTTTATCGCGGA
>JAYTIA010000363.1:0-1680 GCA_043732145.1 Saprospiraceae bacterium | reverse complement strand
GCTTGCGGATAAAATCCGGCATAATTAATAAAACCGTTGCCTTCACTGCGTACATAAGGATCATTTATCGTCGGATTTGAACCGGCGTAAGTATAGCGCGACGCATAACCATTAGACACGTATTTGGCGTTGAAAAGATTTAAAACTGAAAAAGAAAATGAAATTGTTGAGACGCGGTGCATTGCCTCTCTCTCGATATTTTTAAATAAACCCAATGAATAATTGAAATGCAAATCGGTAGTACTATAAGCCGGTAAAATGGTATTTGTGTTTGAAGTATTATCCAAAAATTGTTGCCCGACGTATTTTCCGTTGATGGTTACGGATAAATCATTTTTTTCGTTTTTCAAACATTGATAAGTCAATCCCAGATTACCGATGACTTTAGGCGAGAGGGCAATATCTGTATTAGTGTGCGCGATATTTGTCACATCATAAGTCAACCAATCACTCACAGATTCTGTGAATTGTGCAATTTTATGTTCCGATAAAGTTAAATTGCTATTCACTGAAATTTTTTCGGACATTTTAAATCCGGCTTCTAATTCAATACCGGCGCGGTAACTTTTCGGTACATTTATGCGCAACGCATCGCCTACATCATTTATTTTTCCGGTTAAAACCAATTGATTGGTGTAATCCATGTAAAACAAATTGACATTGAATTGCGCATGGTCTGTTTGTTTTTTCCAACCGATTTCAGTATCGTAAAGTGTTTCCGGTTTCGGTAACTCTGTAACGCTTGGGTCAGTTAAATCATTTCTATTAGGTTCATGATTCGCTACACCGAAGGAGCCGTAAAAATTGCCGAGTGCATGGGCATTGTACAGAAAACCGAATTTAGGATTAAAAAAAGTATAGGTCACACTGCGTGAAATATCGCGTTTGTTTTTATCAATGCCATTGATGGCGTACTTTAAAGCACGTATTTGCGCATCGGCATAAAAATTCCAATGAGTAGTCGGTTTGAAAATTATTTTTTCATAAACATTCACATCATCTTTTATTGCCGAACTGCTGTAATATTTATAGTGCGTATCAATTACCAAATTTTCGCCGACTACATCAACCAGAGTACCGTAACTGTTGCCCCAATAACGATTAATGCCGCCACCGGTTATAGATTGAAATTGTTTTCTATCAAGCGTGTAAGAAAAAATCGCCCCGAGAAAATCGTTGTCCAACCACAAACGTCGTACAATATCAGCCGTATCGTTTGTTTTTTTATTCGTGTAATTCGCCACCGGTTGACCGGCTTTATATTCTTCGTAATATCCGATACCGTGCGTGTAGTGCAATGTAATATTGAGCTTTGAGTTTTGAGTTTTGAGCGTTGAGTCGCGTTCACCTTTTAACTCATTGCTTAAAGCTGACGGCTCACGGATAACTTTCGTCCAACTCAAATGCGCGTGGGTTTGGTCGTAATTATCCACTTGATTTTTATACGCCGGTGTACTTTCCGTACCTTCCGGATTGTAACGGCGCGTTGAATCGTTACTCAAATAAGAAAAAGGAATCCCATACCATGATTGATATGTTTTCTCATGTCCGCCAAAAATTTTTAAGCGCAATGAAGATTTATCCGTCAAATAAGTAGCCGACGTAAAATAAGAATACAATTGCGAAGCAGCTCTATCCACATAACCGTCGGAAGCGATGTAAGAAACGCGCCCGTCAAAC
>JAYTIA010000362.1:0-1686 GCA_043732145.1 Saprospiraceae bacterium | reverse complement strand
CCAATTCTAATGATACAAATTCATTCGTCTCCAAATAAATTAATTCACACTTACCCATTAAACTCTTTCTGTCTCCAACACTGTCAAGGAACTTGGTTATTTGCAATATTATTACGAAACAAAACTGCAAATGTTTTCCGATTTTACACTTACATTAATGATTAATTAATGTTCGTTTCAAATCGGATTGCAAAGATACGTTCGTTTTTTAGATTGCAAAACTTTTTTCAGAAAAAAATTAAAAATAAACTTAAGGCTTTTATTCTCAATTTCTTTCATGCAAACATATACAGTTGATTATGCTTTATACAAATGCTTATACTTTTGTTAGCCTTTGAAGTTAGTGATTTTGCAAAATATAATTTTTTTTATTTTTATTTGCATCATTTTAATTTTTTTTAGCTTTATCAATTTTATTAATTACGAAATATTATTTCATCAATGTTCATGTCCTTTTATTCCGCTTTGATCCGGAATTTCCACTTCAATGTGTCCGGTGTTTTGCAAAAGAACACATTGACAAGCTAAACGCGATTCCAATCGTGGATTTCTCGCTCTATCTATGAAGTCTTCTTCTTTATCGGAAATTTCTTCGATTAAATTTTCGCCTTTCAGCACATATATATGACACGTACTGCACGCGCACACACCGCCGCAATTGTGATTGAGATGCACGTCGTGTTCTTCGGTGAGTTCTAAAATGGAAAATCCTTCCTCTGCTTCAATAGTTTTGGAAGGAATTTTTTTATCTTCAAATTTGAAAGTTACTTTTACCATGATGTTTTAAAAATAATGAATGATGAAGTGTGAATGATGAATTTTCATTCATTCATCTAATCATTCCATTGAAGCCGTAAAATTACGTCGCGAAGTTTGTAATTCTTGTTTTCAAACAAAACTCTTTACACTAATGTTTGAAAACTGTGTCGCAATTATCGTCGAGTTAATGCTTCAATTAATAGACACGGACAAAATTTTTTTTCACGCGAATTTTTTTCAAAATTTTTTCGCACAATTTTATTTCCAAAATTTTGGTTCTATGATAGTACAGTCTTCGCAGAATATATTTTTTGCGAAAACTTTTTTTATGTTTATCATTAACTACCGTTGTACTACAATTTGCTTGATGCCTATGATATTGTTTTTACCTGTCAACATTTTTTCAAAAAAAATTCCCGCCGATAAATCGTTTTAATTAACTAAAATGCGCTTACTTATTTTTTGCCCGTCTAAACCGATAATGACAAAGTAAACACCGGCACTTATTTCCGGTAAGTTCACTTGCTCTTTATATTTACCAATAAATTTAGATTGTGTTTTATCAAAAATTTGTTGACCTATTGAATTGTATATTTTTATTTCAATATTTTTCAATTCAGATAACTCAAACTCAATAGAAAATGATCCGTGATTTGGATTTGGATACAAAAGCAAATTCTGCAAATTCTGTATTTCATTTGTGTTCACAGCTGTTTGATGTATTACACAAATATTAAAGCCGCCATTTTGAGGTGATCGCGCGCCGTAACTATAAACTCTTACGTAATAATAGTTTCCAACAGTAAGATTCTGAATTCCCAAGTTGATTGCTCCCGTACCTAATTCATCTTTACAAAGTATCGGTACAGTATTACTGCCGGGGCAAGAACTCGCATATAGAGAAACGATAGCGTCTAATCCTGTTGT
>JAYTIA010000361.1:0-4647 GCA_043732145.1 Saprospiraceae bacterium | reverse complement strand
CGAATAATGTCTTGGTCATAAATACGTTTAGGTAAAATTTGATTGTAATCATGAAATAAATTGATCAACTCAATCAAACATTCCGTATCTTTTGGGTCTAAAGTTTGCTCATCAAATCTTGGTCGTTCTGCGCCACCTTTTGCTAAATGCGCTTCTTTTATCGGATCGAATATCGGTTGTATGACAACAATTCTTCCTTCCGGTTTAATACCGAAAAAATTATGTAATGTTTGCGAGTAAGCCTTTAAATAGTCTTGCGGATTGGTGTAACCCAAAAAATTTGTAAAAAAACTAAAATAATCTTCTTGAAAGTTTACGGAGTCTTTCGTTTGTACCTCGTTTTTTTTGCGCCAGAGATACATATTATTAAAAGTAGAAGAAAAAGACAAAGATGTTGCTTCTTCCAATATCATTTGAAAATAAGTTGTCTTTGTTTTCGGGTCTTCTAATTTCCAAATTGAGGTATCGGTATCTCTGTAAACCATACCGCGTTGTACAAACGCGTCTTGTAGTTTTAATTTTACTTCAAAATATAATTTTTCACACAAGGCTCTATTGATAGTCATAAAAAATTGATTTAACGTTCCCATTCATTCCGGTTCATTCCAATTCATTCCGAAACAATTCCGATAGGTACTAATTATTTTTACAAAAGTAGAATAAATTAAATTTAATCGCTCGGGTTTGAGAAATTAATTTTGTTTCTCTAAAATTTATTTTTCTAAAGATATTTTATGGATCGGCTGAATTAAAAGAAGTTCAGTCGAGATTTGATTTTATACAGTTTATTTGGTTGGGTTGGGATTATTTGTTTTAAGTTTTTTTTTAATCTTAAAGCAAGTAATCCCACTTTTTTGAACAGAATTTTCTGAATGTTTGCATACAGATTTTTTATTTCCGGAGTTACTAAAATGTACTATATATCTTTCCTCAAAAGGGAACAATTTCAGTATTTTCAAATCGCTTGAACGAACTTCAAGCGATTTTTTTTTACTTTTCTCTATCCTTAAGTTTTTTTTAACAATCCTTCAATAAACTTTTTTGCTTCTTGTATATCAAAGAGATATTAGTTTGTTAGTTGTTTAGTTTTGTCAATTAACGAACTACTTAATCGGCAACTCAAATAATAGGAACATGAAGCAAAAATATTTTTTAAGTCAGCGTTTGGGTTTCTCAAACGCTCAGGCAGATAGTATCCAAAATATCGGCATTGATGCTTTTATGGAGAAAAGTTTTCAAACACCGCACGCCGTAGAAATGCCCGCGTTTTTGAACGACGCACCTAAAACTAGAAAAGAATACCGCGACATTCAAAAAGAGAGTGAAGAACAAAAAAAAATGTTGCGCGTCGCCGAAAATTTGCGCAATGTGGGTACTGCTCATTGGTGGATAAATAAAATGGCAACGGATGGTTTTCCTTTGCGCGAAAAAATGGTGCTGTTCTGGCACAATCATTTTGTTTCCGGTTTCCAGAAAGTTAGATCGAGTTATGCGATGTTTCAACAAAATCAATTGTTCAGAGAACAAGCATTTGGGAATATCAGAGAACTGACACGCGCGGTTCTATACAACAACGCAATGCTTATTTATTTAGATAATGTGCAAAACAAAGCCAAAACACCCAATGAAAATTTAAGCAGAGAATTACTTGAACTGTTTACGCTCGGTGTCGGGAATTATACGGAACAAGACATTAAGGAGGGCGCAAAAGCGCTAGCCGGATTAAATTTGAGTGAAGAAGGCGCACGTTACTACAAAATTTGGGAAGATAATTCCGAAAAAATTTATCTCAACAAACACGGTAATTTAAAGGCTGACGATTTAGTTGAAATAATTTTTGCACACCCGAAAGCCGGTTATCGCTTCGCCGAAAAATTGTTGAAAGCGTTTGTAACAGATACACCGGACGCGCATTTTATTAGCGATTATGCCGCCGTTTTGCGTCAAAATAATTTTGAAATAAAACCTTTTTTTAAAAAATTAGTACACGACGGACGTTTCTTGAAATCGGGCGGCTCGAAAATTAAAGACCCTTTATCTTTTTTGCTTCAAACTTTATACGAATTTCAATTGCCTGTACCGCCGGCACGGCAACTCGTCCCGTATTTTCAAGGACAAGATATGGTGTTACTCAATCCGCCAAATGTAAAAGGTTGGGATGGCGGTAAACAATGGTTAAGTGCGCAAAAATTGATTCAACGTGCACAGGTTGTGCATATTTTAAGTACCGGAAAATCATTGGATAACAGCAAATTTGGGAGAAAACAAAAGGCAGCATCTGAAGAAATGCAAATGAATAATCAAAATTTGGGTAACGATGCACAAATACAAGATGTGAAAAGTGATTTCCGTTGGAATAAATCAGCGCACAGTATCAAAGATATTGTGAACGATATGTTTGACAGATTGCTTTATTCGATGGATGAAGAAACGAAAAAAGAAATTATTAGTAAAATCGGTTACGATTTCGATCCAAAAAGCGCAAATGCACAACAAACGGTGACGCGTATTGCAGAATATCTTTTAAAATTACCAGACTATCAAATAGTTTGATGGTTTATTGGTTTATTAGCTTATCGGTAAAAAAATGAATCAACTAATAAACCAATAAACCAATAAACCAATAAACGATTCAAAACAAATTAACAAATCATGAAAACTAATAGAAGAGATTTTTTAAAATTAGTAGGTACCACTTCCGGCGGATTTTTATTTTTGCCGAAATTTCTTTCCGCTATGCCGAGTCAAGAATTGTTTCAACAATATCAAGCCGGCGGAAATACCCTTGTAGTTATTCAACTCAACGGCGGTAATGACGGCTTAAATACTTTCATTCCATATGACAATCCGTTGTATTACGATTATAGAAAAAATATTGCAGTTCCGAAAGATGAAGTTTTGAAATCCGTGAACGGCATGGGATTTCACCCGTCCATTAAAGGTTTATCGGAAATTCAGCAGGCAGGCAATCTATCCGTATTACAAAATGTGGGTTACCCAAATCCGAATCGGTCGCATTTCAGAAGCATTGAAATTTGGCAAACGGCGAGTGGTTCTAACGAAAATTTAAATACCGGCTGGCTTGGTCGTTATCTTGATTCGCAATGCACACACGAAGATGCACTAGGTGCCTTGAATATTGATAACCTCGATAATTTATCGCTGCGCGGTACATTACCGCACTCGATTTCAATACAAGACCCTGTTAAGTTTGAACAACAAATTAAATCGCTTTCCGACAATCATTCCGACGCGTTGGCATCAAATAATAATTTAGATTTTGTACGCAAACTCATGGTGAGTTCTTTTGACGGAGCCGATGAAATAAAAAAAGTTTTGGAAAAAACTAAAACTGACACGGAAACTTATCCGCGTTACCCGTTAGCTCAGAATTTAAAATCAATTGCGCGTATGATTAAAGGTAATTTGCCGACAAGCGTTTATTATACCGGTCAAGGCGGATTTGATACACACGCCGGGCAAATCGGGAAACATAAATCATTGTTAAATGAACTTTCTGAATCCGTGAAGGCTTTTTACGATGATTTAAAAACTTCAGGCTTGATAAACAACGTGACAGTTTTAGTTTTCAGCGAATTTGGTCGTCGCGTTCACGATAACGGACAAGGAACGGATCACGGGACCGCAGCGCCGGTTTTTGTAATTGGTGGTGGCATACAAAGTAATATTATCGGTAGAAATCCGGATTTAAGCAATTTAGATGGTAATGGCGATTTGCATTACGAAACAGATTTTCGTAGCGTTTATGCCACAATTTTGAAAAAACGTTTACACTTCGATCCTTTAAAAGCCGGAATTAAACAAGAAATTATAAAAAATTTATTTGCTTGAATGATTGCATTGTGAATGGAAGATTTTATTTATCATTCACCATCACATCAACAATTTGCACCTTAAACATTAGAATTGAATGTGCCGGAATAATTATTTTACCATCATCAAGCGGTGTAGCACCGTAAGCTAATTTCGATGGAATGATTATGAAACCTTCACTGCCTTTGTTAAAATGTATGAGTGCTTCTTCTAAACCGGCAATAATCTTTCCTTCTCCGACTGTAAATGTAAAGACGCGATCCGGCGCGTCTCCGGCGCGATTTTTTGTGCTATCGAAAATCTTACCATTTAAAAACATACCGTCATACTGCAGCGAAACCGAATTGCCGTTGCGAATGTTTTCACCTTTTCCGATTTTAGAAATATAAAAATTCACGCCTGACGGTGTGCGTTGCGCTTTAAGTTTTTTGGACATTACATAATCATTAATGATTTGTTTGTCTTTGACATATTGCTCGGCGATGTTTTTTTCAAAAATTTGTCGCTCTTTATTTTCCAACGAGCGCATATAAGAATCATATTCTGTCGGTGATAAAATACCGGCAATTTCTATTTCAAAAATAAGTGGCGCATCGGGCGGAATGTTTTCGGTGCCACTTTTTCCATAAGCTAATTCGGAGGGTACAAACAAAGTGAGTTTAGTTCCAATTTTAAAATGTGTGAGCATCAAATCCCAACAAGGCAAAACTTGTCTGTAACCCAACTGAAATACAAACGGTTCATCGTTTTCCGATTTGTCGAACATTTTTCCATCAAGTAATTTTCCGATGTAATTTATTTTCAAATAATCAC
>JAYTIA010000360.1:0-1693 GCA_043732145.1 Saprospiraceae bacterium | reverse complement strand
GATTGCATCGCAAGGAACGAAATATCAATGGTATTCGGGTGAGGTGCCGCTCGCGGGTGAGACCAACCAAAGTTTTTATCCGACAACTTTTGGCGATTACAAAGTGAAAGTAACAAACGCATTAGGTTGTTCGAGATTTTCCGAAGCGGTACATTCCGATGTGGATTTCCTTGACAATTGTCCGCAAATACACAAAAATTTCGGACAAACTTGCGATGACGGCAACCCGAAAACAATCAATGACAAAGTGAGAAACGATTGCAAATGTCGGGGCGATTATTATTCACCGGCAATCGCAACCAAATGTCCGACGGATATAAATGTCGTTTCAACGGATAAATACGGAACGGTCGTCACTTGGAACGAACGCGATATGTTTTCTTCCGTTGCGGGTTATTGCAATTTGCCGAACAGGGACATCAATGTACAACGCACATCGGGTTATTACGCGGGTTATCCTTTTCCCGTCAATACTTTGACCTACGAGGAATACGTAGCCACCGATGCTTGCGGCAATAAATCGTCGTGCAGCTTTTATGTCCGCACTTCCGATATCGTGAAAAACATTTCGACCGCGCCGAATAATACCGCCGATTCGAACTCGGCGTACAATTCCGAACAAACGGGCGGTGCATTTGCGTTGTATCAAAACATACCCAATCCGACGGCATCGGCGACAAAAATAGGTTTCAATTTACCCGGTGCGCAAAGTGCACGATTGACGATTATCAATATGTCGGGACAAATACTTTTTCAAAAAAATATGGACGGGCATATCGGTTACAACGAAATTACAATCGATAAATCGGAATTAAATGCGAGCGGCGTTTTACAATATCGTTTAGATACGCAAGATAATTCGGCAACAAAACGCATGGTGGTGACGGAATAAAATACCGGCTGTTGATCGTAAAAAAATCGTACGAAGAAGTTTTTCTTTGGGCGACTCTTTTTTTATTTTTCATTTCAAAAACGATTTTATTTTCTTAAATTATATATCTTTGTTCACCAAATGATTCAAATTCTTTTTAAAAACTGGAAATTAAATATAGGATCAAGAATTTGACCAAATGCTTTTAAAGTTGATTTCATCTAATAGGAAACTTATAATTTGTGGGGCGATTCTGTTTGAGATTTTCCCTCTATTTATTTTTGCACAGCGCAATGAGATGCTCTCATTAGAATCTCAATATAAAATCACGCCTACACCTCAACTTCTTTCAGAGTTGAGTAAAGCCTATCAAGACCAAGCCGACTGGTTTCGTTACACGCCGCAATTCAATCTCGACAGCACGATTTTTTATTTCGACAAAGCTACAGTACTGCTCGAAAACACAAAACCGGTGCCTTTTGAAAATCTGGCGGAAGTATATAAAAATAAAAGTGCGTTCTACTACCATGTTTATAAGTATGCGGAAGCCTCAGAAAATGCCTCGAAAGCGTGGACTTATTTTGAGCAGATGCCGCAAGCGGGAAAACAAAACACCATATTGCAATATGAAATACTTTCTAATAGAGCGTTTACAGAGGTGGATAATAAAGATGCGAAGCACGGACTTGAAATTTTTTCTAAAGCCTTTGTTTTATTGCAAGACAATCCGGACCCGGCAATTCAAGCGCGTGTATTTAAAGATAAAGGTTATTTTTATTCGCGCTACAACAACGGTATAGAAGAAAGAACGCTTGAATGTTT
>JAYTIA010000359.1:0-4667 GCA_043732145.1 Saprospiraceae bacterium | reverse complement strand
TTCAACCCGAACATTATTAATCCGGCGTTTGCCGGTTTCGATGATAAAATTCAATTGTTCGGACATATGCGTAATCAGTGGGCAGGTTTTCAAAATGCACCAACTACCTACGATATAAATTTCAATGCGCCCATCACCAACAAAGTCGGTCTCGGTGGCATGATTCTGACTGAAAAATTCGGTGTTTACAGCCGTTTTCGCGGACAATTATCCTATGCTTATCGTTACATCGGTAACGATATTAAATGGAGTGCCGGTTTTTCGACCGATATTCACTCCACTAAACTAGATCAATCCGTACTGTCAGGCGGAAATATTCAGCTTAACGATGCCAATGATCCGCTTGCGATTGATCGCGCTTTAGGTGTAACTTACTTTGACGCAGCCTTCGGGGTTTGTGCCGCTGTGGATAAATGGACATTCTCTTTGACGTTACCGAACCTCATTACAGCGCGTCTCGGCAAGTTAGATGGCTCGCCTTCAACGACCGGCAACAATTTTGGCAAGGAATTTATAGCATACAGTTCATACAAGTTAAAGAGCGATAATAATTTCACTGTTGAGCCCTCTTTGTTGTTAAGAAAAGTTTTGACAACCAGTTTTGAAGTGGAAGCTAACGTGAAATTAGGTTTTTTGGAAGATAAAATAATAACAGGATTATCTCTTCGTCCGGGTTCGACGGGTCAAATCGGTTTTTTTGTTGGTACGAAACAACCGAATTTTCAAATTTATTATTCTTATGGCAGTTCTATTGCGAATATCAATGCTTATACGCGCTCGGCGCATGAAATTACTTTGGCATTAGAATTTAAAAAACCGGAAAAATTAACTGCGTCAGATAAAAAGAAGAGAAGAAAATAGTGATAGTTAATTATTAATGATGAATGATAAATAAAGTGATTCATAATTCATAATTCATAACTAACCATTAATAAAGAGATTGGTTTTTGGGATGGCCCTCTTACTTGAAATTCGAGTAGAGGGCTTCTTAATTAATTGACAGTTGGCCAATATAATAAGGCGTTTTCAATTGTCAATTAAATTGTTCCGGACGGATAAATATTCACGAAATTACTTTGCAAGTCTGCCTCGGGTAAAATTTGTTTTAAGTGATGTTTCAAATGCTCAACATAATCTGCTATTATAAACTCTAGCGGGAAAGGTCCATCGTTGACGATTTGAATCGTATGGGATAAAGTTTCTTTTGGTGTATTTTCAATGATATGCGAAAGATGTTCATTCACACTAACCCACCAATTGATGAGCGTTTTCCATTTTACCGCATTATAATTTTGCAGCGACACCCATTCGTTTTGTTGGTAGCCGAAAAATTGTAATTTGGACGTAATCATGGTGCGCAAAAATTTTTGTTGATTATTGCATGCCGAGTCGAGTAAATGTCCGAGAATTTCTTTTTTCGACCATTTGTTAGCCGCAGGTTTCAATGAAGCTTCCGAGTCGGTTATTTTTTCCAATAGAGGTAATACCGATTTGATTGTCTGTTCTAAATATTTTGATACTTCTTGCATATTAAAAATTAGAAAATTAAATAATTCGCAAAAGTAATTCTTAATTCTTAATTCTCAATTAAGCATATTAATTCCCACCCAAAAATCCATAATGGCTTTAATAGTGTCGTTAAATTCAAAAATATCGAGTGGTTTGCACACAAAAGCCTTAGCACCCAAATCGTAACACAAATTAATGTCCGATTTACTGCTGGAAGTTGTAAAAACAATGACCGGAATTTTTTTTAGTTTTGGGTGTAAGTTGATGTATTTCAGCACATCAATTCCGCTAACGCGGTGCATATTCAAATCCAATAAAATAGCAGCGATACCAACGGTTGAAAGATTTTCTTGCAGGAGTAAACTACTCAAATACTCTATCATATCGCCGCCGTCACCGACATGAATCAAATCAACGGGTTTGCCTACTTCATTAACGGAAATACGCACAAGTTCAACATCAGCTAAATTATCTTCGGCTAATAAAATTTTTTTTTTCATTTCAATTACAGGTCCTTCTATCGGATATTGATAAAGACGGGGAGATTTCTTTATCGGTTTCAAAGGCAAAAATTCAGCCAAACCCGTACCTAAAGCATCGGGAAATTCAAAGTTGTTCATGTATCTGTATGCTCATTCTGTTGGAAAACGATTTTTCCATGCTTTTATTTCACTACTTACAATCTTTCAAAACCATATCCTTTTTGCTTCCAATTTTTTATCAATGTATTCAAATGCTGATAAAATTTATCGGTGCGTTTCGGGTCAGTGCCAATATGCGAAAGTAAAATAAAACCGTTTAGCGTATTTTTTTTCTCATAATCGTCAATATTTTTCAAAATCGTTGCACTTGATTTATAATTTTTTTCTGCCGGTGTCGTATAATCGGCATTAGACGATG
Source organism: Saprospiraceae bacterium (assembly GCA_043732145.1). Classification (GTDB taxonomy): domain Bacteria; phylum Bacteroidota; class Bacteroidia; order Chitinophagales; family Saprospiraceae; genus JAAFJT01. The sequence continues at coordinate 2,258 of JAYTIA010000359.1, read as the reverse complement.
TCCCGCTTGTATAATTAATGAGCCGGAATCCTTGAAGGCTTGTCCAATCTGCAATGTCTTGATTGTACCATTCAAAAGGTGGCATAAAAAAATTATTCCGATTGGTTTCTATTTTTAGTTTATATAACGCCTGAAAATTACGGGTTAAATCATTCGCAAAAGTATCTTTATTGATTAAAGTTGAGTCGCGTTTTGTCCAATCGCAATACAGTAAATGTTTATCGGAATGTGCGCCAACAAAATGTCCTTCTTTATAAACGCGCTTAACGAGTTGCGGATATTTTCGGACGAAATCGCCAGTGAAAAAGAACGAGGCTTTTAATTTATTTTTCCGAAGCGTGTTTAAAATAATGTTGCCGCCATCTGCCCACTCGTGTCCGGTAAAAACAAGCCGAATTATTTTTTGCGTGGTATCAAATCGCACGATAGCACCGAATTTGTCTTTTATACTTTTAACGATAGCTTTTTCCGACGCAGTTTTATGAGCGTCGCCGCGTTGTTGCATGGCTGAAAGAAAATAAGTCAAACTTGCAGTGCCATCCATCGTAGGTTCATTTGATGAATAATCGCCGTAATCATCATGATACACCACTAAAGGTGATTGAAACGCCGCGAATGAATCCGGATGAAATAATTTCAAGCCAATCAATTTTTTGAAAATAGAACCGTATATTGGTCCGTCCACCAATCCGCCGTCAATATCGTAATGACCGATGTGTGTAAACGCTGAATGCGGGTCTTTAGGAGCAACACCTTTGCGCGGCAAACCGTAAATCATACTCGTTCCCCAAGGATTGCAACCGAAAAGCCAATCGCGCAAAGCAGCATGCATTTCTATCATGTTGCGCGTGAATAGCACTGATTCGGAAACACTATCGGTATCTCTTCCGAATCTCTCGTGGAAAGAAATATCTCCATTAATTTGGTGCAACCCATTCCCTTCAACATACTTAAAATTTTTTGTCGCGTCAGCTAAAAATAAATCTAATTCCGTGAGCGCAGCAGCGACATAATTATTGGAACACCAAACAAATGGCACGCCCATTAAAAACGGATTATCTTTTCCGCGCTCAAAAAGTTTTTGCAAATCGGATTTATAAATTCTTACAAAATCTTCGCGTGTACTGTCTTTGACAGCGTTAAAATATTCAGCGTGACCTACATTGACAAAAGGATAGTATTGATAATGACGCGCCGTATCTGCGCCCATCCATTGTGAACCGCCTTCAGCTAAACCGAATTTTTTAACCCATAATTTTAAACTGTCAGCCTGCCACGATAGATTTTTCTGATAGCCGATAGATGAAGGCTGAAAGCTGTTTTTGAAAAGTTGTGTAGCGGCTAATTCTAAATCATCATAAAAATTATCTTCTTCATAAAAATAAGGCGCACGATTCGGCGCAGTTTGGCATACACCGAGTTTTGAAGTTGCAAATTGAAAAGCATCTACGGCTTTTGTTTGCAGGGAATCCGAAAAATTCGGGTAGAATTGTTTCAATAAACGCGCACCGGCGGCAAACGCCGCCGCAAATTTTCCGGCGGTAGAAGAAACGCCTTGCGTTCTGTTTTTGTATTTTCCGAGACCTTGAGGTTCGCCTGTCACAAGATAAATAGGACGTGCTTTGCCGAATCTGTAATCGTAAGTAATTGTATCGGTGTTGGGCAAACGCATATAGCGGTGGTCGCGGTCGTCGGCTATTTGATTAAACATAACATCCGGCGCGGGATTCATGCGACACAACCAATCTAATCCCCATTTTACTTCGTCTAAAATATCCGGAATACCGTTCGGTGTCGGTAAACCTGCCGCATCGAATTTATCTGAAAAACAATTCGGATTTTTTTCATACGCTAACAACATTTGAAAAACTGCATTTGCTGACGTAGTTGAGTACTGCAAATAATCGGAAGCATCGTGCCATCCGCCCCAAATCTGCAATCGCACGGAATCTATATTTTTATTTTTACCGTAAACCACAAAACACCCGGCAGTGTGACACGAATCGCGCAACAACGGATTGTAACCACAACGTTGTTGGCGCATATAATTTAGTAAAAAATCGGCAGTATCATCATACACATCGTTGCCGATTTTGAAAACGGGTGAGCAAATTTCTTCACCGTTTACGGTTGCTTTTATAAAATAGCTACCTTTTAATTTAAATGACGAAAAATTTAAACGAAAAGATTTCGCGAAACCTGCCCAATTGGTGAATTCTATAATATTTTTCGGCACTTCAAAGACCTTACCAACGGTT
>JAYTIA010000358.1:0-4668 GCA_043732145.1 Saprospiraceae bacterium | reverse complement strand
CAATTTTTATGCGTATTATCATGGTTTGGATATTCAATAATACGCACAAAAGTGTTTTTGGGATGGTGTTATTTCATACAATGATTAACGAAAGCCCGTTCCTTATCACAAATACCGGGTCGCACTATGACCCGTTTATTTTTGCTATTTTATTATTTATTACTGTTGTAATTGTGCTATTTTTTTGGGATGCGAAAACATTTACCCGATTCAGATATGCTCAATTTTACACACCGATATGTGAATCGTGTAAAATATTTCTAAAACTTTGTAACACTTGCGGTTTAAAAACTCGGCATTTTTGTATTTCAATATTTTATATTACTGCTGAATAAAAATTTAATCACTTACAAAAAAATTTATCATGAAAAACGCAAAGAAAATACCGACGCCTGCTCAACAAAAAATGGAAATCGTCATGCACGAATTTAAAGAAGGTGAGTTGCACGCCGGTAACACCGACAAAATAGTTACCGACCGAAAACAAGCGATTGCTATTGCACTCAGCGAAGCGCATAGAGCAGAAGAAGAGAATACCAAAAAAAAAGAGTAGCAATTTATACAAATTAACAAATGAAACAACTGCTGACCTTTTTTGGATTGGCTTATCTCATCTAGTGGACAATTTGGTTGCCATTGTATGGACAAGTTTTTGGACTGAAGCATTTACGGGCTTTCCGGTTTCAACACGTTATCGTTAAATGCGGACTATAAGTATATCGCACTTAAAATTTTAAGGTGGTCATCTAAAGTATATAATTTCGGTAAACCGGTGGGTATATTCAATTTTTCTATGGCTTCCGGATCAATATTTTCTAAATACATCACCAATGCTCTGAGACTATTACCATGTGCAACTACTAAAATATTTTCACCGGTTTTTAATTTTGGCTCAATCTCCGATTTATAATAAGGTACAACTCTATTGAAAGTATCTTCCAGACTTTCTCCGTCCGGCGGACGAATAGCGTAACTCCTTCGCCATATTTCTAATTGCGCTTCTCCATATTTTTCTGCGGTTTCAGCTTTATTTAAACCTTGCAAACTACCGTACATTCTTTCATTTAATGCGGCATTTTTTACAACAGGAATATACGGTTGATTAATTTCTTCTAAAATAATTGTCAATGAGTAAATTGCTCTTACAAGAACAGACGTGTAGGCTCTATTAAATTTAAAATCTTTCAGTTTTTTTCCGGCAGCTCGCGCTTCTTCTTTGCCGAAAGGTGTAAGCGGCACATCAACACTACCCGTAAAACGATTTTCTAAATTATAAGTGGATTGTCCGTGACGAATAAGAATTAATAGAGGCATATTCTAATATTTATAATGCTAAAGTACTAATAAAACATACAATTTTTGTTAAATCAACACATCTTCTATATTACCTATGAATTATGTAACTTATTAAAAAAGTTGTGTAATATTTGCCGACATAAAGACTATTACTTTTGTAGTATAGTGAAAATTCTTTTAAGGTTTAATATAAAAAAAATAAAAAACTCAATTCAAAATGTAAATTAAAAAAAATGATTTATTTCACGTTTCTAAGATGAATTTATTGATGCTTACCAAAAAAAAGCCATAACCCATTATGTGTGAATGATGTAACTTTAAAATAAAGTTGTGTAACGATTACGTACTTGAACTTTAACACCTTTGCAGTGTCAAGTAGATTTATTCACACTTTAAAACATCCTTCTCATGAAAAATAAAAAAGCAACGGTTGTATTTGAAAAAAATATTTTGATGAAATTAGTTAATTCAGCTGTTTTGATTATTCCGGGTTTAGAACATATAATTATTGCCGGTTCTTTTGCAACTTCTTATGCGCGATTAATCTGGAAAACAAAAAACGAGTTTCTTTTAACGCCTATTTTTGAGAATAAATATTTTAGGACTAACAGCTAAGGAATGAAAAAGAAATAACCCTACCGGCAGAACTTATTTCTTTCTCATTCCTAATTTTTTAATTTTTATAATGAAAATATTTTTAGGTATGCTGCTGATATTATTGACGTTGTTTATAGGCTTTCAAATTTATACAACCGTATCAACGAATAAATCTAATGCACAACCTTATCAAGTTGAGTGGCGGATGAAAGATTTCGAGATTCGATTTTATCCTTCTTCAACAATGGCAACGATTACATCATCGGCGAAGTCTTACAAAGAATTGGGCAGTTCAGGTTTTAAAAAATTGGCGGGTTATATTTTTGGTGGCAACGAAACTCAACAAAAAATAGCTATGACTTCTCCCGTTCACATGACTATTAATGATTCCGCCTCGACAATGAGTTTCGTGATGCCAACGCAATTCAATAAAGAAAATTTACCGCAACCTAATGACAATAGTGTAGTCATAAAAACTACTTCCGATGAATACGTTGCAGCCATGACATTTGGCGGTTTTGCTTCTGATGCAGACATTAAACGCAATACAGAAAAATTTGAAAATGCCCTTAAAACTGCTTCAATTACTTATCACGGCAACTTCAGATACTTGGGTTACAATCCGCCGTATCAATTGTTCGGCAGAAGAAACGAGATTATCGTGGGTGTAAATTGGGTTGCCAAATAAAACTTTCGCGAGTTTATTGAGCAAGTTTATAAAAAATGAAAAAATTAGAAAACAAAACAGTTTTTATTACCGGCGGATTATCCGGTATCGGTAAAGCGTGTGCAATTGCCGCTGCAAAAGAAGGTGCCAATGTCGCTGTTGCTGATATAAAATCTGTTTATACCGAAGCAGTAATGGCAGAAATCAGAAAAGAAAATGCCAAAGCAATTTTTATCCCCTGCGATGTGTCGGTATTTTCTGAAGTACAATATGCTATTGAAAAAGTAGTCAGCACTTTCAGCACTTTGGATGTAGCACTTAATAACGCAGGTATCGGTGGCGAACCGCATAAAGTAGGAGATATGACCGAGTCGGCATGGCTTAAAGTCATCGGTATAAACTTAAACGGTGTTTTTAATGGCATGAAACACGAATTGACGCAAATGTCGAAACAGAAAAAAGGTGTCATTGTCAATATGTCTTCAATTCTCGGCAGAGTTGGTTTTGCAACTTCCGCACATTATGTCGCTGCCAAACACGGTGTAATTGGTCTTACACAAACGGCTGCATTGGAATATGCGATGGAAGGGATAAGAATCAATGCCATTTGTCCGGCATTTATTGATACACCTTTGCTTACAAACGGCGGTATTAGTGAAGGTGCCGTGAAGCAACAAATCGTTAACTTACATCCGATGAAACGTTTTGGTACATCGGAAGAAATTGCCAACGGTTTTATTTTTTTGGCTTGTGACGATAGTTCTTTTATAACCGGTACCGCGTTGGAAATGGATGGCGGTTATTTATCGCAGTAGTAAATGTTTACAAAAAACTAGAAAAACTCTATTAAAATGAAAAAAAATATTTTTTCTGTTACAGTAATTTATATGCTGCTTTTGGTTTCTTGCAAATCGACTTATCTCGCAAGCAGTTGGAGGGAACCTAACAAACAAGTATCTATTTGAAACTTGAATAAAGTGTTGGTAGTCGCTTGGTTTAAAGACGAAACAAGCCGTCGTAAAGCTGAAGATAAAATGGCGGCTTATCTTAATGGGAGAGGAGTTGTGTCTTACAATTATTTAGATGACAATTTCAATAGACAGAGTGAAGAAGCAATGAGATATAAGATTAAAACTGACGGTTTTGACGGAGCAGTTGTGATGCGTTTACTGGATGTTGCTAAAGATCAATATTATGTGCCGGGTACTAATGCCTATCCGCAATACTATCGCTCATTCAGTGGATATTATTACAGAAAATGGAATTATAATTCCACACCCGGTTATTACACGACAACAAAAACTTATACCGTAGAAACAAATATTTATTCCATTAAAGAAGACAAAATTATTTGGTCCGGAGTTACGAAAACAACTGATCCAAGTGGCTTAGATAAAATGATGTCCGAAATAGCGGATATTGTGTATAAAAAAATGAAAGATGAAGGGTTTGTGAGTAAATAATAGGACTTACTGATATCAAACACGCTGACACCAGATAAAGTGTTCTAATAATTTCTACTTAAATTTAAAAATAAAATTTATCATGCAAAAAGAAATCGAAAATAAAAAAAACTCTGATCCGAAACCGGAAAATCCGGTAGGATATCCATTGTATCCTTCGAGTGAGGATATTTATAATCAAGATACAAAAGTATTTGGTGAAACTGCGGATGTGAGTGATCTTCAAATTCAGAATGAAAAAAAATTTCAAAGCGAGAAACGCCTTGAAAAAGATTTCGACCTGGAATTTTCCGACGATATGGACTTTGAAAAAAAAGATGCCGATGAAAAAAATTTAAATGAAAAAGGCTTTGATGAAGATATATCAGGCAGTGACTTAGACGTACCTGGTTCAGAATTGGATGATGCACAAGAAAATACCGGCAGCGAAGATGAAGAAAATAATTATTATAGTATTGGCGGTGATAGACATGATGATTTAGATGAAGATAAACCGGAATAAAAACTGAAATGAAAATTAAAAAACATATCGTTATAATTGGTGCGGGGTTTGCGGGTCTAAAATTGGCACGCATGCTTGACAATAATCCGGATTATTCTGTGACATTGATTGATAAAAATAATTTTCATCAGTTTCAACCTTTA
>JAYTIA010000357.1:0-4682 GCA_043732145.1 Saprospiraceae bacterium | reverse complement strand
AGATTTTAATTTTTCCGGCAGCACAACCCGATGCAGTATTAACTGTTTTTTTAGAGGATACCGGTGAAGAATTAGATCAAATAACGGTTTCTACGACGCGAACAAGTCGTAATATAAATAACGTACCTACGCGCATTGAAGTCATATCATTAGAGGAAATTGACGAAAAAGCCAATATGAAACCGACTAATGTTGCTATGCTGCTGAATGAAAGTATTGGTATTCAAATGCAACAGACTTCCTATACCTCTGCTACACAAAGTATTAGGATACAAGGCTTAGATGGGCGTTACACGCAAATATTGAAAGATGGATTTCCTGTTTTTGGTGGTTTCTCGTCCGGTTTAAGTGTTTTACAAATCCCGCCATTGGATTTAAGACAAGTTGAAATTATAAAAGGTTCGGCATCTACGCTTTATGGCGGCGGTGCGATTGCCGGCGTAATAAATTTTGTGAGTAAAGAGCCTTCGGAAAAACGCGATATTTCTCTTATTTTAAATGAAAACTCTACCTTAGAGAGCAATGTCGGCGTTTGGGTATCGCAGCGAAATAAAAAAATTGGATTCACCATGCTCGGTGCTTTTAATTATCAGCATCCGTATGATGTAGACAAAGATGATTTTACGGAATTGCCTAAAACTACCTCATTGAGTTTCAATCCGCGTTTATTTTTTTATTTCAATGATTCAACCCAACTCGTTATCGGTAATGCCTTTAATTATGAAACGCGATTCGGCGGCGATATATTCGTGATAAATAATAAAGTAGATAATTATCACGCTTACTTTGAAAAAAATAACTCATTTAGAAATATAACAACTGCCGAGTTTACAAAAAAAATAGAAGCGGGTGAACTGAAAATAAAACAAGCTTTCAATTATTTTGATCGAAGTATTTCTGTTCCTAATTATTTTTTTCAAGGAACACAAGTTAATAGTTTCACAGATGCTTCTTATTTGCATAAAACGGACAAGCATACCTTGATTTTCGGAGCGAATGTATTGTATGATAGTTTTAAGGAAGCTGCGGACAGTAGTAAAATAAAACGTGATTATAATCAATTTACAACCGGACTTTATGTTCAAGACAATTGGGATATTAATGAAAAATTATTACTTGAAGGCGGGTTTCGATTGGATTATGTGCTTGATTACGGCGTGTTTGCATTGCCGCGTTTGTCTTTACTTTACAAAATTTCAGATAAAATAAGTACACGTCTCGGCGGTGGTTTGGGTTATAAAACGCCCACGATTTTTTCGGAACAAACGGAAAGTTTAGCTTTTAAAAATGTAATACCCTTGAGTGCAAATATTCTACCTGAACACAGTTACGGTGGGTCTTTTGATGTGAATTACAAAACGGCACTTTCCGATGTTGTCTTTTTATCCATTAATCAGTTGTTTTTTTTAACTCAAATTAATCAGCCCTTAGTATTACTACAAGATGCCGGTAGTACCGATTATTTTCAAAACGCTACGCTACCGGTACGTTCTTATGGTTTTGAAACAAATGCACGATTGGTTATTGATAATTGGATAAAATTATTTGCGGCTTATTCTTATACGGAAGTAAAAGCAGAATACATATCCGGCGATAATAAAGATATTCCGTTAGTACCGAAGCAACGTTTCTTGTTTAACCTTGTTTTTGAAAAAGAGCATAATTTTAAATGGGCATTTGAGGGTTATTATTCTGATAAACAACGATTGACAAACGGTAATTACAGTCCTACATTTTGGGAATTAGGAATGGCTGCCGAAAAGACTTTCAATAACATTGTTTTTTTCGTAAATGTTGAAAATTTTTTGGATGTCAGGCAAAATCGTTTTGGACAAGTCGTTTTTCCTCCACATAACAACCCGACTTTCGCAGAAATATATACACACACCGAAGGCAGAGTTTTTAATGGCGGTATTAAAATCAAATTTTAAATCAAACTCACGTCTTTGTATATAAACCAAAGACGTTAAAACTCACAAAGTATGAAACATAATCATAGCAAAAACCACAGTGGGCAAAATATTATGTCAAAAAAAGTAATTTTCATTTCCCTATTTTGGTTGAGCGCGTGTACGATTTTCGCACAAACACCCGACACAGCAAAACAATTAAAAACGGTGGAAGTCGCCGCAAAACAAGCGAACGGCGTTTCAACTTTAGCGACGCGAAATGTGGAACGTATATCGCGTAACGAATTGAAAAAAGCACCGTGCTGCAATCTATCCGAAAGTTTTGAAACCAACGGTACGGTTGATGTCACATACAGCGATGCAATAACAGGGGCAAAAGAAATTCAATTGCTCGGTTTGCGCGGACCTTATACGCAACTGCTCATCGAAAACCGTCCGGATTTATACGGTTTGGCAACACCGTTCGCCGGTGATTTTATTCCCGGTACTTGGATCGAAAGCATTGAAATAAATAAAGGAGTAGGCAGCGTGAAAAACGGTTCGGAAAGTATTGCCGGACAAATCAATACCGAACTCGTGAAACCAGGAAAAGGACCACTCTTGTTCGCAAATGTTTACGCAGAAAATACCGGTCGCGTTGAAGCTAATGTACACATCAATAAAGTGGTGAGCGAAAATTTCAGCACGGGTTTATTGTTACACGGTTCTATTTTTGAAAATAAAATTGATCGCGATGCCGATTATTTTGTAGATATTCCTCTGAAAAAAGAATTGAACGCAATGTATCGAACGTTTTACGAAAAAAATAATTGGCAAATTCAAACGCACATTCAAGCACTCGTTGATCACCGCGAAAGCGGACAACTGCTCGGCAATATCGAAAATCCTTATACCGTTGATATTCAAAACCGGCGCGTCACGCTTTTTTCAAAAATTTCTTACACCGGTTTTGATAAACCTTACAACGCGCTCGGTTCACAATTTTCAGCCACTTATCACGATTTAAACAGCTTAATCGGACAAAATAATTATTCGGGTGTTCAGCGCAGTGTTTTCGGAAATATTTTGTACGCGACCATTATCGGCACAACCGATCATAAAATAACTTACGGTGCAAGCGGTCACGCCGACGATTATCCGACATACTTAAACGGACAAAATCTTTCGCACAAAGAAGCCACGCTCGGTGCATATGCGGAATATACTTACAGTCGTCCGTTGCTTGGAAAAAATTATTCAGATTGGACAATCATTGCCGGTTTGCGTACCGATGAACTTTTCGGTCACGGTTTTTTCGTCGTACCGAGATTGAATGTAAAATATAATTTCAACGAAGGTGATATCGCACGTTTGGCAATCGGCAGAGGTGTGCGTGTGGCAAGTCCTCTGGCGGAAAATATAAATTTGCTCACCACTAACAGACAAATAGTTTTTGCTGACGATTTAAAACCCGAAGATGCTTGGACAATGAGCGCGAATTTTGTGAAAACTATAAATTTTTCGCGTAATCGCAAAGTGGTTTTTGGTCTGGATTTATACCGCACGCAATTCACAAATCAAATCGTCACCGATATTGAAAGCAGTGTTGATCAAGCACAATTTTATAACTTATCGGGACAATCTTTTTCAAACGTAGCGATGGCATCGGCGACAGCAGAAATTTTTAAAGGTTTTGAGGTGAAAGTGGTTTATAAATACACCGATGTACAATCTACTTACGACGGAAAATTATTGGAAGTGCCACTCGTTTCAAAACACCGCGTGTTGACAAATCTTGCGTATCAAACACCGGATAAAAAATGGTCATTCAGTGCGACTTGGCAATATGTCGGCTCGCAACGTCTCGCTGACAGGTATTTAGTGCCGCACCGCTATCAACACCATTACGAACCGTATTCGCCGAATTATTCTTTGGTGAACGCTTCCGTTAATCACACCATCGGCAAATTAGAAATTTATGGCGGCGCGGATAATATTTTCGGTTTCGTTCAGCATTTACCCATCATCGCTTACGATACACCAACCAGTATTTATTTCGATGCTACACAAGTTTATGCACCGATGTTTGGTACAAAAATTTATGCGGGTTTGCGGTGGCGGTTGTGATTTTTTTTGTAAGTGAAATGAAAACGCCCTCAATATCTTTTTGATGTTGAGGGCGTTTTCATTTTGTAAATATAGATTTCTGATAATTATATTTTTACCTTACAATCCAGTTTTCAATACTACTATTATCAAGGCGATAAAATTCTTTTACATTATCAGTCTCAGCTCGTAGACCATCTTTCTTAACTAAAAAACACGGACGCTCGTGAAAGTCTTCAGACTTTTCACGCACTATCCAAACGTCTCTGACACGAGAAACCGGTTCGTTCTTTGAAAAACACGGTGTATTAAGCCGGTATTCTGCAAAAGACCATTTTATATTTGAGTTTTGAAAAAAACAAAGTAACACAATGAGCAAATATAAAATTTGGGAGCAACAAGGTCTGAATTATTTAACAATGACGACGACGGGTTGGATAGATATTTTCAGTCGGCAGCGTTACCGCGACATTATTATTGACAGTTTGAGCTATTACCGGGAAACAAAGGATTGCACGTTGTCGGTTGGGTGATTATGTCGAACCATCTGCACCTGAAGTTTTTACGGAACAATTGGATTTAAGTGACGTGCTGCGCGATTTCAAGAAATTCACGGCGCATAAAATATTGGAAAGTATTCGTCAAGAGCCGGAAAGTCGGCGAGAGTGGTTATTGTATATGTTCAAA
>JAYTIA010000356.1:0-12013 GCA_043732145.1 Saprospiraceae bacterium | reverse complement strand
GTATGCGCATTGTTTGGAATGCAGATAATAAATCGCTGGCAGCGTATTGGGGTTGCGATAGTTTAATTCAAGCCAATATAGATTTAGTAAAAGATATTTTCAACGGCGACCCGAATGTTTTTTGGGGATTTACAGCTTCTACCGGTGGTGCGAACAATGTCCAAAGCATTTGTTTGAAATATACTTCGCTGCTCGATAAAGTAGCAGATACTGTTGTTTGTCGCGGCGGACAAATTCAACTCAAAGCAAATGGTGGTGTAAAATATGTTTGGTCGCCGGCAGCCGGATTGAACAATGCGACAATTAATAATCCGATTGCTTCGCCGGACAGAACGACAAAATATGCTGTCAATATCACCGATTTGTGTGGCAGAAAATTTGTTGACTCGATTACGGTGCGCGTCGGTGGCAATCCGTTTACGCTCGACTTAGGTCCGGATACCGTTTTATGCGCCGGACAAACGCTTTTACTCGCGCCGAATATTCCGAATGCTACTTATATTTGGCAAGACGGTTCAAAAGATTCGGTTTATACTATCAATAAATCCGGAAATTATAAAGTCAATGTCGAACAAAATTTTTGTAAAGCGCAAGACAGTTTGAAAGTGCGGTATATTTCTCAGCCAACTGTTGATTTAGGTGGCGATGTGGATTTGTGTTACGGAAAGAAAAAGATTTTGGAAATTTTTGCCGATGATGCTACTTTTGTTTGGCAAGATAATACGCCGCTGCGATCGTATGTGATTACGCAACCCGGCAAATACAACGTAACAGTAAAAAATAAATGCGGACAAGCACTTGGTGAAATGACAGCAAACTTTCACACTTGTCACCGCGTTTTTGTACCAAATGCTTTTTCGCCGAATGGTGACGGCAACAACGATACTTTCGTCATAGAGTGTGGCGAAGATGTTTTAATGATTGAAGAACTTTCTATTTTTAATCGTTGGGGCGGGCGCGTTTTTTCTGCCGCACAATTTCAACCCGGCGATGCTAATTTTGAATGGCATGGCGAAGGTTTTATGCCGGATGTTTATTCTTATTACCTAACTGTACGTTATACAGATGGTGAAGTAGAAACAAAAACAGGGGATGTGACGTTGATTCGTTAAGGAATGTGAAATAAATAAAGTGCCGGAGTAGACTTAATTATTTTTCCGGCAGAATATCTATCTTTTAAGGCAATATCGGTAATATTTAACGCAAAAAATAGACATTATCATGGCAAAAGAATAAGTATAGTTTGGTACTTTATTTATTTCACGTTCTTTAATGGTTAATCCGTTTTAATTTATGAAAAACTTAGGAAATAAAATAATAGCACTCTGCATCGGCATATCAATACTTACAACGATATTGACTGTCGTTGTGATGCGTCAAATTTATAAAGGCAGCGAGCTTTCTGCACGGGATTCCGGTAATGCGCGATTGGCGAGTTATACTGATTTAATGCTCGACGATAAAGTACGGCGTTCATATATTTCTTCGGCACCGACAAATTTTATTGCGGCGGCGGAAGCAATTACGCCATCGGTCGTGAACATAAAAGCGATTACAAAGGGTAATGGCGAAAGTTTTTGGGAAGACGGACATTTGAGCGCATCAAATGGTTCAGGTGTTATCATTTCCGGTGATGGTTATATCGTTACAAACAATCACGTGGTGCAAGATGCGACGGATATTCAAATTACAATGGACGACAAACGCGAGTTCAGCGCGAAAATTATAGGTAAAGATGCTTATACGGATGTAGCTGTTTTGAAAATAGATGCGATAAATATGTCAGCCGTGCGTTTCGGTAATTCTGATAGTATTCGTGTCGGTGAATGGGTTTTAGCAGTGGGCAACCCGTTTAATTTATCTTCGACAGTAACTGCAGGCATTGTTTCCGCAAAAGCGCGGAGTATAAATATTTTAGACGACGACAAATACGCCATCGAAGCCTTTATTCAAACTGATGCTGCGGTCAATCCCGGTAATTCCGGTGGTGCTTTGGTGAATACAAATGGCGAATTGGTCGGTATCAACACCGCAATTATTACAAAATCCGGACGTTACGAAGGTTATTCATTCGCCATTCCCGCCAATTTGGTTTTAAAAGTGGTGCGAGATATTATGAAATTTGGTATCGTGCAACGCGGATTTTTAGGCGTTGTGATTAATGATTTAACGCCGTCACTGTCACGTACAATGGGTTATACTTCCATGAACGGCGTTTATGTCGAACAAGTGAATCCCAAATCTGCGGCAAGTGAAGCGGGATTGAAACACGGCGATATTGTTATTTCTGTTCAAAACAAAAAAATAAAAAATAAAGCAGAATTGTTGGAACTCGTCGCCGAACAAAAACCGGGTGATAAAATCGTGATTGATTATTTTCGCGCCGGGCAAATGCTACACGCACAAGTCACACTGAAAAATAAAGACAATACCACCGGATTAGTACAACCCGAAAATCCGAATGAAAGTTACGATATTTTTAAACGCATCGGTATGACAGATGTGCGCGAACTCACGAACCAAGAAAGCAGGAAACTCAGTGTAAAAGGTATTAAAGTGGTGGGTATAGAACGCGGGAGTCAGATAGACAGAACGAATATGGAAATCGGTTTCATCCTCACGCGCATCAACGATACAAAAGTTGAATCGGTCGAACAAGCTGCTGCACTCATAAAAAAACTCCACGGACAAATTCTCCTCGAAGGCGTTTATGAAGATTTTCCGGATAATTATTTTTATAAAATTGTGAAATAGGTGATTGGCACGACAGACAATAGACTTTTAGACAACAGACAACGGACACTCATCTGTTGTCTGTTGTCTGTTGTCTAAAAGTCTATTGTCCGTTGTCTAAAAGTCCATTGTCAATTTTCCATAAATCCAAAATTATGATTAAACACACTGCCTCGTGGATTTATCCCGTCAGTTCTGCGCCGATTGAAAACGGTGTCATTGTCACCGATAATAACGGAAAAATTCTGAAGATAGATAATTATGAAGCGCACGATCCGGCAAGCGTTCAACACCACGAAGGCGTTATCGTTCCCGGATTTATTAACACCCATTGTCATCTCGAACTCTCGCACATGAAAGGACTTGTGCCGACGGGTTCAACGCTCATTCCGTTTATAACCGATGTGGTGACAAAGCGAGCGGCATCAACCGAAAAAATTCAAGCAGCAATTGAAGCGGCGGAAAAAGAAATGATAGACAACGGCATAGTTGCCGTTGGTGATATTTCAAACACGACGGATACTTTTGCGCAAAAAGCAAAAAATAATTTAAGCTACTATACTTTTCTGGAAGTTTTCGATTTTTTGCAAGAAGATAAGGCTTTGGAAACGATGAATAAAATAACAGAAGAAGTCGGTAAATTTTTAATGCCTACAACCGACAATAGAAAAAGTTATGTACCGCACGCACCTTATTCCGTTTCCAAAAGTTTATTTGGTTTGATTGAAATTGCTAATTTATTTGAAGAACAAAAACGCGGGAAAGTGGTACATGATAAAACAATCAGTATTCACAATCAAGAAACACAAGCCGAGCAGGATTTATTTTTGAATCTTACCGGTGCGTTTTACGAATTTTATGCGCGCTTCGGTGTTTCTTTAGAAAAATTTAAACCAAAAAAACGCACACCGATTTTTTACGCGCTGCAATACATGAACCAGAAAAAAAGAACTTTATTCGTGCATAATACTTTGACAACCCAAGCAGATATTCAAGCAGCTCACACTTGGTCGAAAAATGTTTTCTGGGCAACTTGTCCGAATGCGAATTTGTACATCGAAAATCGTTTACCGAACTATAAATTTTTCATTGAAGAAAATGCACGGATGACGATTGGCACAGATAGTTTGACATCGAATTGGCAATTGTCTGTTTTAGAAGAAATGAAAACAATTCAGCGTTATCAATCGTACATAGATTTTGATTCGCTTTTAAAATGGGCAACAATCAATGGCGCGCAGGCATTGGGTTTCGATAAAGAATTGGGGAGTTTGGAAGTTGGAAAAACACCGGGGTTAAATTTAATGGATTTAAAAGCAGATAAAATTTTAAGAGTGGAAACTTCGGTAAGAAAAATAATCTGACGATTTTAGATTTACTATCATTGAACTATAAATCTAAAATCTAAAATTTAAAATCTAAAATGGTAAAATCTTTAGTGCGTCCGAATGTATTAAAACTGAAAGCCTATTCAAGTGCGCGTGACGAGTTCAGTGGTGAAGCGGAAATTTTTTTAGATGCGAATGAAAATCCGTACAACAACGGCATGAATCGTTATCCGGATCCATTGGCGCGCGATATAAAAAAAATATTATCGGCACAAAAAAATATACCCGCCGAACAAATATTTATCGGCAGCGGCTCCGATGAAGTGATCGATGTCGTGACGCGCGTTTTTTGTGAACCGCGAATTGATAATATTTTAATTCTGCCGCCAACTTACGGTATGTACGAAGTATCGGCAAATATTCACGATGTCGGCATCAAACAAGTACCACTCACACCGGATTTTCAACCGAAAGTGAAAGAAATTTTAGACACTGCCGATGCACATACAAAAATTTTGTATTTATGTCACCCGAACAACCCGACCGGCAATCTTTTTGCTTCCGCAAGTATATTAACGCTCATCCGAAACTTTAAAGGTATTGTTGTCGTAGATGAAGCGTATATTGATTTTGCCGAAACGTCGTCGTGTATCGAATTACTGAAAGACGCACCAAATTTAATCGTTATGCAAACGCTGTCAAAAGCGTGGGGATTAGCGGGTATTCGTCTGGGCATGGCTTACGCTTCGGCGGAAATTATTGCGTTGATGAATAAAGTAAAACCGCCGTACAATGTGAACATTCTCACACAAAATACAGCGTTAAAGGCTTTAAAGCATCCGGCACCAAAAGATAAAAAAGTACAAGAAATTTTAAAAGAGCGCAGTAAATTAGCGACACAATTAGAAAAATCGCCGGCTGTTATTAAAATTTATCCGACGGATACTAATTTTATTCTGGCTGAATGTAGAGAAGCAGAAAAACTTTACAATTATTTATTGTCTCAAGGTATTGTTGTCCGAAACAGAAGCAGTCATCCGTTGACGAAAAACTGTTTGCGTTTTACGGTAGGCACGCCGAAAGAAAATAAAAAATTGATGCAGAGCATCATTTCAATTGATAGTTAACAGTTGATGATTGGCAATTGACAGTTACGTAAAATTTCCGTCAACCATCAACTGTCAATCATCAACCGTCAACCATCAACTATTATATCATGAGAAAACCGATTTACCTTACTCTATCTTTTTTATTTTTGTTATGCGCAATGACAACTTTCGCGCAAAACGATAGCGACCACGCGCCGTATTTCAAAACTTGCGAAAAAACTTCCGAATCTTTGGTTGAAAAATCAAATTGTTCGGTGCAAGCATTGGCGCAATATATACGCACCAATTTACAAATACCGGCCAATGCAGATGTTGTCGGTACCGTTTATATCGGTTTCACAATCGAAAAAACGGGACGCATCGCCAAAATACATTTAGAAAAACTTTTATCGCCCGCGTGTGATTCAGCCGCTATAGCTGTGGTACAAAATATGCCGACTTGGATACCGGCACAAGAAAACGGCGAACCAATAGATTTTGATATAGTGCTGCCGATTAAATTTCGGCAAGCGGATGATTCCGCCGATTCCAACGGTTTTCAATTAACTTGGGGAAAATTATACGGACAAAAAACGTCGAAAGAAACATTAATGCATCAATTGGAAACGCCGTTAACAGTGCGCGATGAAGCCGGCAATTTACTCGACATTAATGAATTACTTTTTGAACGCGAGCGGCGCGGACAAATTATAGAAGCGAAAAGCAACGGCAATATCAACAATGATTTGCGTACTGTTCTGAAAAAAATAAAAAATGGTGACGCACTTACCGTCACCGCTACCGTTCAGAAAAAAGGAAAATTTTATTACGTCGAACGCCGGTTTGTGATTTTGGATTGAGAATTATGGATTAACGATTTATGATTTATAATTTTTAAATTTGAAAATACTTTTGAAAATAAAACCTTGCAAAAATTAGTTTATTTGCAAGGTTTTATTTTTTCAAATTCAAATTCGTAAACCCGAAACTCAAAATTCAAAATATGTCCACCTATTTCATTTCAGATTTTCATCTCGGTATTCCCGCTGCTTTAACGAGCATTGAGCGAGAAAAACAAATTTGTCGTTGGATGGACAGCATTAAACACGATGCCGATGCGATTTATTTTGTCGGTGATATGTTTGATTATTGGTTTGAATATCGAGAAACTATTCCGCGTGGTTACAGCCGTTTCTTCGGAAAACTCGCCGAATTGCGCGACGCACAAATTCCTATTTATTTTTTTACAGGCAACCACGATATGTGGATGTTCGATTATTTTACAAAAGAATTTGGTATTCCGGTTTACCGAAAACCGATTTTAAGGAACATCCACAATAAAAAATTTTTTATCGGACATGGCGATGGTCTAGGTCCCGACGATTACGGTTATAAGTTCATCAAATTTGTTTTTGCTTTCAAACCATTTCAATGGTTTTTTGCACGACTGCATCCGAATTTCGCTTTGTGTATCATGCGTTTTTTTTCAGGTAAAAGTAGAGGCGCGCAAAATTTTGAAAAAGAAACACGTTTTCACGGAGCCGATAAAGAACGCATTTTAGTGTTTGCAGAAACCGAATCGAAACTGCAACCCGACATAGATTTTTTTATTTTCGGACACCGACATTTACCGATTGATTGGCTTTTAAAGAATAAAAAAAGCCGTTATATTAATCTCGGCGAATGGTTGTACGCTAAGACTTACGCCGTTTTTGATGGGCATGATATAACTTTAAAAGTTTTTGAAAATGAAAAAGTGGTTATTTATAAAAACAGTTAAAAAAAGTCGTCAACAAAACATCTTGAAAAAATATTTTCTCCAACTGCTTGTTTATTAATAACCTTTTGTAATTTGCAACCCATTAGCTGTATTCATTAAATCATTTTCAAAATAAACTACCAACCAATGACTTCACGAAGAAATTTCGTAAAAAATTCGGCTTTAACCTTAGCCGGTCTGCCACTCTTGTCGCAAAAATTTTCTTTTTTAAACAAAGAAAAAAGCGTTTTGGGCGTCCAATTATATTCCGTTCGTGACGACATGAAAAATGATCCGGTTGGCACTTTGATAAAACTCAAAGAAATGGGTTACGCCACCGTCGAACACGCCAATTATGTGAACAGAAAATTTTACGGCTTTGATCCCGCCGATTTCAGAAAACTGTTAGATGATATCGGACTCGCAATGCCGAGCGGTCATACCGTTTTCGGTAAAGAACATTGGAATGCCGGCAAAAAAGAATTTACGGACAAATGGAAACATACCGTTGAAGATGCCGCCGTGATGGGACAAAAATTTGTTATTAGTCCTTGGTTAGATGAAACACTGCGTAAAACTTCCGACGATTTAAAACGCTATATGGAAGTTTTCAATAAAAACGGAGCGTTGTGTAAAAAATCGGGTATGAAATTCGGCTATCATAACCACCATTTTGAGTTTGCTCAAAAATTAGACGGGGTGAAAGTATTCGATATTATTATGCGCAATACAGACCCGAATTTGGTAGCACAACAATTGGACATCGGCAATATGTACAACGGTGGCGTCATTGCGCAAGAAGTTTTGAAACAATATCCGGGCAGATTTGAACTGATGCACGTCAAAGATGAAGTAGAAGCTAAAACACCGAATAACGGAGAAAAATTTGAAAGTTCCATACTTGGTGTAGGTGTCATTAACACAAAAGAAGTGATTGATTTGGGTAGAAAAATAGGTAACACGAAGTATTTTACCATCGAACAAGAATCATATCAAGGCAAACAACCATTAGATACAATGAAAGAAGATTACGCCATCATGAAAAAATGGGGATACTAATTTTAGTTAGTTGGTTAGTTGGTTGGTTAGTTATTTATTAAGTTTAAACTAACCAACTAACCAACTAGTTAACTAACCAACCAACTTAAAATGAATTCTTCTATCCGTATCCAACTTTCCATCATGATGTTTTTCGAGTTCCTCGTTTGGGGTGCTTGGTACGTTACGATGGGAACTTATTTAACGACAACTTTGCACGCGTCAGGTACCCAAAACGGTGCGGCTTACGGTGCTGTTGCTATTGCTACAATCATTTCACCTTTTATTGTCGGCATGATTGCCGACAGATATTTTGCGGCACAAAAATTCATGGGTGTTTTGCATTTGATTGGCGGAGCACTACTTTTACTTTCAACGCAAATAAAAGACCCTGCCTCATTTTTTTGGATAATTTTAGCTTATGCAGCCGTTTATATGCCGACAATTGCTTTGGCAAATTCTGTGGCGTTTAATCAAATGACGGCTCCCGAAAAAGAATTTTCAGGTGTCAGAGTTTGGGGAACGCTTGGTTGGATTGTCATAGGCCTGGCTATAGGATGGTTAAAAATAGAAGGCGTTGCTAATATTGCTACAACAGTTATTCCTTTTCAATTAGCTGCCGGCGCATCTTTTTTACTCGGCATTTATTGTTTTTTCTTGCCGGACACACCGCCGAAAGCAAAAACATCCGATGGTGGCATTTCAAATGTTTTGGGTTTAGATGCTTTAGTTTTATTTAAAGATCGCTCTTATCTCGTTTTTTTTATTGCGTCTATTCTCATTTGCATTCCCTTGTCATTTTATTATAGTTTCACAAATCCGTTTTTGACAGACATCGGCATGGTGAATGCCACCGGAAAAATGACGATGGGGCAAATGTCGGAAGTGTTATTTATGATTTTATTACCGGTATTTTTTGCACGATTAGGCATCAAATATATTTTATTGATGGCAATGTTGGCATGGATTGCGCGTTTTGCCGGTTTCGCTTTCGGCAATGCAGGTGACCGTATTTGGTTATTGTATCTGGGTATTATTTTACACGGATTGTGTTTCGATTTCTTTTTTGTTGCCGGTATGATTTACACAGAAACTAAAGCCGGCGCGAAATTTAAGAACGCTGCACAAGGTCTCATTACTTTCGCGACTTACGGTGTCGGTATGTTCATTGGCACAAATCTTTCGGGACGAGTAGCCGATTGGCATCAAACCGGAAACGGAAAATTAGATTGGCAAGCCTTCTGGTTATTTCCGGTTTATTTAACTGTCGGCATTCTCGTTTTCTTTCTTTTGTTTTTTAATGAAAAAAATAGAGAGATAAAAAACATTAATGGTTAAAGGTCAGTGCCGGCAAGAGTAATTTCCACTCCTTCAGATTGTTATTTAATGATGACTTTTACCAAGCCCGATAATTTTCCTTTATAAATGTATGAACACAGTATGAAACTTTTAGAAGAATTATTATTAGGATTGAAGAAATTACTTAAAAAAAATTAAATTTAAAACATTTTATTATGAGCTTCACAACAAATAGAAGAAAATTTATTAAAAAAATCGGTGGCACTGCCGCAGCATTAACTTTAGCCAACGCCGGTTTTTCGAAAGAAACACGGATGCTTTACGAAAAAATAAAAATATCCTCTAACGACAAAGTGCGCATCGGTTTAATCGGCTCCGGTATCATCGGACATTACGATACGGATACGGCGTTAAGAGTGCCGGGCGTTGAGTTAGTAGCCGTTTGCGATTTATACGACGGACGCTTGGAACGGGCGAAAGAAAAATGGGGAAAAGATATTTTTACGACGAGAGATTACCGCGAAATACTGGCTAAAAAAGATATTGATGCCGTTTTGATTTGCGTACCCGATCATTGGCATTCGCATATTTCTATTGACGCACTCCATGCCGGTAAACACGTGTATTGCGAAAAACCGATGGTGAAAAATATTTCCGAAGGTCACGATGTTATCAACGCACATAAAAAAAGCGGTAAAGTATTTCAAGTCGGTAGTCAGAAAGCCAGCAGTTTGGGCGTTTTGGAAGCCAAAAAATATTTTCAACAAGGTCTCATCGGCGATTTAACCTATGTAGAAGCTGCTTGCGATCGCTCGGATGCGAAAGGTGCTTGGCAATATTCAATTCCGACAGATGCTTCGCCGCAAAATATTGATTTCGATAAATTTCTCGGCAATGCACCCAAAGTACCTTTCGATCCCGTCCGTTTTTTCCGTTGGAGAAATTATAAAGAATACGGTACAGGTGTCGGCGGCGATTTGTTCGTTCATTTACTCACCGGCTTGCATACGATTACAGACTCACTCGGTCCTGATAAAATTTTCGCACTCGGCGCCATTAATTATTGGAAAGATGGTCGCAACGCTTACGACATTTGTACCGGTTTAATGCAATACTCTAAAAGTGCCACGCATCCGGCTTTCCAATTTATGACGCGCGTCAATTTAGCGGACGGTGCGGGTGGCAGTCTTTCTACAAGACTCATAGGTACCGAAGGTATAATTGATATGGGTTGGAATGATTTTACGGTCAAACATTTTAAACGCCCGGAGGCACCGGGCTTTGGCGGTTATGATTCATTTGATAGTTTTTCCGCTAAACAAAAAGAAGATTTTAAAAAATGGTATGACTCGAAATACGGTTCAAGCAGCAAACAAGTTAAATACGAAAAAGAAATTACCTATAAAGTAGAACCCGGTTATGATGATCGGCTTTCACACATGACCAATTTTTTCGAATCTATTCGCACCGGAAAAGTAGTTGCCGAGGATTCAACTTTCGGTTTACGCGCTGCCGGTCCTTCTATCGCTGCTAACATCAGTGCCGAAAAAGGTAAAGCAGTTTTATGGGATAATGTAGCGATGAAAATTAAATAATTGTTTTATTAGTTTCTGAATCAGAATTTTTAGAATTATTTTAATTATTACGCTTATCAGTCTGAAAATTTTGTTAATCTGAAAATTCTGATTCAGAAATCGATAATGAACCAAAGAAATAAAAAAAATGAGTAAAAAAATAGCAATACTCGGCGGCGGTTTTATCGGACGCTTTTATGCCGAGTCTTTACACGGACAAAGAAATAAAGACAAAGTTTCAGTCGTGTATGCAAGAAGAGAAGAAACGGCGCAAAAATTTGCAACCGACTATAACGTGCCGCATGTCACAACCAACATGGAAGCAGCGATAATGCATCCGGATACCGAAGTCGTCGTTATCGCTTTACCGAATAATTTGCATCTCGAAGCCGTTTTGCTGTGTGCAAAATATAAAAAAGCCGTTTTGTGTACAAAACCGCTTGGAAGAACGGCAGCGGAAGCAAAAAAAATGTTACTCGCTGTTGAAAAAGCCGGCATCTTCGCCGGTTATCTCGAAGATTTGTGCTACACACCGAAATTTCAAAAATCCCTTAAAAGTGTACAATCCGGTGCAATCGGCGATGTATTATGGGCGAAATCGAGAGAAACACATCCCGGTCCGCATAGCGAATGGTTTTGGAATAAAGAAATGGCAGGTGGCGGTGCTATTTTAGATTTGGGGTGTCATTGCATAGAAATTGCCAGGAATTTTATTGGTAAAAATATTCGTCCGATTGAAGTGATGTGTTGGGCTGATACGCAAGTAAAACCGATTGATGCCGAAGATCACGCGATTGGTCTTGTAAAATACGCTACCGGTGCCATCGGTCAGTTTGAAGTGAGTTGGACTTTTCGCGGCGGTATGGATTTACGGGACGAAGTAATGGGTAGCGAAGGAACAATTTGGCTCAACAATTTTCTTAGAACGGGATTTGAAATGTTCACAACAGGCAAAGGCGGCGATTATATTGCCGAAAAAGCGGAATCGAATTCCGGTTGGCTGTTTCCGGTGGGTGATGAAGTGCATGAACTGGGCTACACGAATATGTTTACTGATATGTTTAATAGTATGGAAGCCGGCAAACAACCCGCCGAATCTTTTTACGACGGTTATGTCGTCAACGCGATTATGGATGCGGCGTATAAATCTGCAAAAACAAAAAAATGGGAACCGGTAAAATTAGAAATTTGGCG